>CANHUD010000012.1 GCA_947463665.1 Sphingobacteriales bacterium | reverse complement strand
TAGGTGCTATGGTTTACACCATTGAAAGGCAGCGACAATTATTTGATGAACAAAAAGAATTCAGTTACCTGCGCACCCTCCCAAATCTTAAGTTTTTTTACGGAGATGGATTTGAGGGTCTGAAAACATTTGCACCTTTCGATAAGATTATCGTAACAGCAGCGGCCCCCATCATCCCTCCTAAATTAGTTGAACAACTGAAGCTTGGGGGACAAATGGTTATTCCTGTAAATGAAGGAAATCTCCAAAGGATGCTACGACTAACCAAACAGGCAGACGGCACCTTATTACGGGAAGAGTTTGACTTGTTTTCTTTTGTTCCGATGCTGGAGGGAAAAGTCACCATTAATTAAGTAAAAAAGGCTGTTCACCCGAACAGCCTTTTTTAAATTCATTATTGCATCTGCATACCTTCCTGCATCCCATCCATTCCACTTCGGGTGTTTTTTCGCTTAAATAAAGTTTGGTCGAATTTTCCAAACCGATAACTGAAATTAAGTCGAACCAAGCGCCAGTCCTGACGACGGGAAAATTCCTGCACAAAAAAATCAGATTCGGAAAATGTTGCGTAACGACGCGTTTTGAACAAATCGTTGATACTAACCGATAAGGAGCCTTTCTTTTCCTTCAGGAAGTCCTTACGGATAGCAAAATCAACCGAGTAATTAGATTTTACATATCCCTGAGCGGTTGTCTGAACAAAACCTCCCCAGCCACCGCCGCCGCCGCCGCCGCTTCTGCCCATACCTCCACTCATGCCACCACCTCCCCGGCTACCACCACCTCCTTGTGGCAGAATGGTCCGACTCTGGTATTCACCTGAAAGCTGAATGGAATAACTTTTGGGTAACTTAAATGCAGCATTAAGCTTTCCAAAAAAGCTCCATAACGGATCGATCTGTATCGTTGAATTCAGATTCTCCGTATTGATCCTCGAGTTGTAAAAATTAAGATTGGTAGTTAGATCAAGCCATTTGCTAACAGGATTTCTGGAAGTCACTTCTAAACCGTATGCCTGGCTATTGTTGGCATTGATGAATGTATTTATGATTACATCTCGTCCAGAGATGGCACTCGGTTCACGAAACTGAAAACGAGTGATCAAATCGTTTGTATACTTGTACCATCCTGAAAAGAGCAAACTATGTCCTTTTTTGAGGTTCTTCTGGTATGATAATTCGAGCGAGGTAGTAAATTCCGGAATCAGTCCCGGATTTCCCTTACTAATATTCAGTGAATCTGTATAATCTACAAAAGGCAGTAGCTGAAAGAAGTTTGGCCGATTGATCCTGCGCGAATAACTGAATTGGATATCATCTTTATCTGATACTCGCTGCGTTAGGAAAACACTTGGAAACAGACTAATGGGGAATTCATTTTGAAAGGATGAACTATTAGTAAGCAGAGTGCCTTTATAGGTTGAACTTTCTGCTCTTAAACCGGTCTGATAGGTAAAGTTTTTTCCGATCTTATTGGAATAGGTAGCATATGCTGCATAAACCTCTTCTCTGAATTTGAAATTTGCATTCACCGCTACTATAGGAATCAGTTCTCCGGTGAGCGGATTCTGAATGTAATTCAGGTTTTCATTCTGAACATTGCGAATAGCTGCCCGAATACCCGTCTCCAGCTTAGACTTTTCCCCTAAAGGATTAATGAAGTCTGTCTGGAACGTGAGAAAATTACTGTTCCCATCACCCTTTTGCTCCTGACGTATGGGAAGCCCTTTGGGGGAATTGTTCAGATCAAAATACCGTGTATCAAATGCACCTGAACTACCGTTTCCGGAAATACTGTAATTAAGGTCAGATGTGAGTTCCATTCCTGTTTTCTGAAACAGACGCTTATAACCAAGTGCCAGATTGGTATTGTTGAAATAGAAGGAACTATTGGCTGTTCTTTTCGACAGATCAGTAATAGCACCAGTGTTATACAACGTGTCTGTCAGGATTCTCAAATTGTCATAACTGTCACCACCACCACTCACCCAATTGGCGCTTACCGTTAATGAATTTCTGTTGTCAATAAAATAATCAACACCGCCCCTTAGGAATTGAAACGTTCGTATGCCAATTGGTTCATTCTGCTGGTTAAAGAGTACGTTTGGCGTACTGAAGGTCTCTTTACGGAAAGATTCCCCTGTTCCAATTGTTTTTCGCTGGTTGTACATACCGCTCAGAAAGAAATTGAATTTCCCCTGTCGGGCATTCAGATCACCACCAAGATTGATTCTGGCACGAGAATCTATACCGGCACGAAGGTTCCCATTGTACCCGGCTTTACGGTTCTTTTTTAAGACAATGTTTAATATCCCAGCCATGCCACCGGATGCATCATATTTGGCAGAAGGATTTGTTATCATTTCAACAGACGCAATTGCATCTGCCGGTATTTGATCCAATGTCAGCGTAGTCGGTCGTCCATCTACAAATATGGTAGGAGCCGCATTTCTAAGGGTTACATTCCCATCTATATCCACATTAAGACCCGGCACATTTCGCATCAGCTCTGTGGCTGTCTGCCCCTGAGAGACCAGACTTTTCTCCACATTGAAAATCCGGCGGTCTACGCCCATCTGCATAAACGGCTTTGTTCCGGTAATTTTAATTTCTTCAAGCTGTTTGCTATCAATCGAGAGTTTGATATTCCCGAGATCTTTGTCTGCCATACTCATCATGGCAGCCATATCCATCCCTGGTTTTAGTCCGAAACTGACCGGCTGGTCATAGGCAACAAAACCAATAGCGGTAATCTTTAGCCTGAACTGGCCCATCACCGGAAGGCTTTCCAGAGAAAAATTTCCATTAGAAGTGGTCAGCTGACCACCAACTATTTTATCCACTTTTTTCTTAGTGGCAGAATCAAAGCGGCTTTGGACCAGCTGTACCGATGCCGCATCAATAGGTTTATTTGTTTGACCATCCACCACTTTTCCATAAAAACGACCTACATTCATGCCCTGACCACCTCCTCTGTTGATACCAGCGGGTGGCTGAGCCTGAAGTGTAAAAACAAGGAACAGAAAAAAGGACAAAAAGGCTATTCTCATGAAAACAATTTGACTATTTGATGCAAAAACAAGTTTTTTCCTTTGCGAAAGGTATTCGTTAAGGTTTTATTAACAACTTCAGTTTAATTAAACAGGGTAGATTCAAGCCGAAAGTGCAGCAATAAGAACCTGCAGGCAACCAATCAGAAATCCTAAAACGCCACCAAGTACTTCAACCAGTCTGAATTCTTTTGACATGATTCCGTACAGTAACTTTTCCAGTTGATCGGTGGAAAAAGCCTTAACTTTTTCTACCACAATGTGTTCGAGATCTAATTGCTGCTGAAGTCCGCTGACATATTTCTTTATTATAACAGGAAAAATAGCTTCCAGTTCTGTGAGTAGGGCATTTTTCATGGTTTGAATGGTTTTTTCCCCGATAAACATGGAAATCATAGGAAACAACTGAGCCAGACGCTCCTGAAGAAAACGATCAACATGCGTTTCAATTTCAGGTAAGATGTGTTTCAGATTGTCCGGACTGGAAATTTTCTCTTCAATATCCTGAAAAGAAAGGAATTCGTCGCTAACCAGCTTCCCCAGTTTTTCGGCAAATTGCTGCTGACGCTTAGGGAAAATACCCTGAATGGTAATTCCAAGGATTCGAACCGGTTTACGCGGATGAAACAACATCTTGATGGCAATCCAATTGGTTACATAACCAATGAAGGCTGAAATTAAAGGAATAAGAATATAGGAAACAGGCATTCTGTCTTGATTTGAACTGCAAAGGTACGTTATAATTCTGCCTGCCTAAAGCCTTAGCTTTTGGATATTTTTTTGTTTAAATCAATAAATCCTTATTTTTGCACCCCATTCACGGAGGGTGTAGCTCAGCTGGTTAGAGCATCAGATTGTGGTTCTGAGGGTCGTGGGTTCGAGCCCCATCATCCTCCCTCCGAAATCCCGCTTATTGTAAGCGGGATTTTTTTATATTGATTGTCAAAATGATCCGTTAAATGCGACTGATGTCCATTTTCCTTGTTCATTTTCCGTTATTTTTGGATATGTACTCCAAAACCTTACGCATGATGCTGAGTAAAAAATCCCTGCCTGTTTTGATTTCCGTTGCGCTTTTAGGCTTATTCCTTACTTACTCCTGTAAAGGAAATGATCAGCCGGGCAAATATGAAAAGATTTTTCGTCAGGTTGCGGAAATGCTGCAGGACAATCATTTCAGTCCGAGGAAATTAGATGACAATTTCTCTAAAATGATTTTCCGTAAGTTTCTGGAAAATATCGACCCGGACAAGAATATTTTTTTACAATCGGATATACGTGAACTAAGGAAGTACGAAAACAAAATTGATGATGAGCTACAAGGAGCACCCATCACTTTTTTTAAAGCTGTTAGTGCCTTGTACGACAAGCGTATGCAGGAATCATCCATCTATTACAAAGATATCCTATCCAAACCCTTCTCGTTTGTGATTGATGAAACTGTTATTCTTGATGCAGAGAAGCTTGACTGGCCGTCCAGTGAACAGGCAAGAAAAGAAAGCTGGAGAAAAAAACTGAAATACATGACGCTGGAGCGTTATGCCGACCTTCTGGAAGCCCGTGAACAGAATCGTCAGACAGCGGGATACAATATAAAATCGGATACCGAACTGGAAAAAGATGCACGCGACAGAGTCTCCACCATTATTTCGAGAAACTTTGAGCGGTTGAGGGTGAAATTTACAGAAGAAGAGCGCTTTAATATGCTGGTCAATACCATTACCACCAGTATGGATCCTCACACTACATTCTTTCCTCCCATTGAAAAAAGATATTTCGATGAACAAATGAGCGGTCGCTTCTTTGGGATAGGTGCATCTCTTCGCCAGGAAGATGGCTCTATCAAAATAGCAACACTCGTTACAGGAAGTCCGGCCTGGAAATCCCAACAGATAACCGTTGGCGATATCGTTATGAAAGTTGGACAGGCAACTGATGAGCCTGTGGATCTTACCGGTTTTGATACAGAAGATGCAGTCAAACTGATTCGCGGGAAAAAGGGTACAGAAGTTAAACTTACCCTGAAAAAAGCAGATGGCTCGCTTAAAATCGTGAGTCTCATTCGAGATGAAATAGTAACAGAGGAAACGTTCGCCCGAAGTGTTGTGATTCAGGAACAGGAGAATAAAATCGGCTATATTTTTCTCCCTGAATTTTATGCCGACTGGGAAAGACCGAATGGTGCAAGGAGTGCCATGGATGTTGCCCGTGAGTTAATCAAGTTGCGTGAGCAAAAAGTAGATGGTATTATTATTGACCTTCGAAACAATGGCGGTGGTTCCCTGTACGATGTTGTGCAAATGGTTGGTTTCTTCATAGAAGAAGGCCCTATTGTACAGGTAAAGGACCGGGAAGGAAATCCGAATATTCTCAGGGATAGAGATCGATCCGTTCTGTATGATGGCCCCCTTGCAGTAATGGTCAACGAATTCTCTGCTTCTGCTTCAGAAATCTTTGCTGCTGCCATTCAGGATTACAAGCGGGGACTGGTAGTAGGTTCTACTTCCACGTATGGGAAAGGCACTGTACAGCGCAATATCAGTCTGGACGGAGGAAATGGAAGCCCTTTTAGTATGGCAGGTACCGCAGTTGAACTGGGAACCATTAAACTGACTTTGCAAAAATTTTATCGGATCAATGGTGGATCCACTCAGCTTAAAGGGGTAACTCCAGACATTATTCTTCCTGATCAGTTTGAGTACCTGAAATACAGGGAGAAAGACAACCCGGATGCTTTGCCCTGGGATGAAATCCAAAAAGCATCATTTTCTCCCTCAAAAACCTGGTATGACATAAACGATGTGGTTAGTAAAGGAAGGGAACGAGTTAAAAACAACTCAAATTTTAATGCCATCCATGAAGCCGTCAATCAGCTTGAAAAAATCAATGATAAAGTATATTCACTTAAATTAGAAAAGTACAAGGCAGAACAAAAACAGGTAAGGGAAGTTATTAAAAAAATTGACGAGGTAAACAAGATCAAAACTGAACTATCGCTGTCACTTTTGCCCATAGATGAGAAAAGACTTAGTGAAGATAAAGATAAACTTGAACGCCGCAGACAATGGGCCAAGTCGTTGGGGAAAGATATTTATCTGGCAGAAACAGTGAATGTTGTAAAAGATATGATTGGTCGGAATACTATGGTGAAAAAATAAAAAAGCGATCAGACCAGATACCGCTCTCTAAGAATTCTGAAATGATGTCGGCTATGACCAACACACATATAGGCCAGTGCCCGGACGCTTACCGGTGTGTTGGATGCTACTCCCATTCTTAAATAGGACTCCTCATCAAAACTCTTAAACATGTACACAACTGATTTTCTCAGATGAATAAATTCACTTTTCATATCCTGTAAAGTTCTTTGCTCAGCCGTTGCCGCTTTTGCGTAGTCCACTTCATCAAACCCTGGGAGTGGTTTCGTTTCTCCTCTGGCAATACAGAGTGCCCTGTAAGAAAATATTCTTTCCGTATCAATCATGTGCTGCAGAAGCTGTAATATGGTCCATTTATCAGGAGCATATTGAAACAATGAACGTTCCTCCGGTATCTCAGATAACTGTTCCTCCAATTCTGTTATCGAATTCAGTAAAAGTTCTCTGCAGTCTTCCTCCGGTACAAGTGAGACGTACCCGGCATAGAACGAACCATATTCATTCTGAGATGGTCTCCCCAACATTTTCTATCCTTTTGGAGTTTTTTTAATGGCTGGTTTCACTTCTACTGGCTTTGAAGGCTTTACAGTTTTTTTAGTTTCCGGTGTAGATGCTAATGTTTCTGCGTAGTTTACCGCCCCGGGCGCATTTACCACACCTCCGGTTTTACAAAGTTGAGAAAATGGAACTTTAGCAAACGATTCTCCATTTGCGTCTGGTAAAAGCACATCAATTGAAATCGGTAAGGTGGACTTCTCAATTGACAATTTAACCTGTGCAGGGGTAAGTTCCGGAAAGCGGCTCAGGATAAGAGCTGCAAGACCTGCTACTACCGGGCTGGCCATACTCGTTCCACTTTGAACATCATAGTTGTTGCCACCCGGAACAGAAGAATAAATAGAGGCACCAGGCGCAAAAACATCTACCTGGCTGTTACTGTAGTTGGAAAAATTAGCTGCCAGCTTTTCCGCCGTTGCACCACTTGCACCTACCGTTATCCAATTGGTAGCAACTCTCTTTTGTTCAAGAAGATTGGGGTTGGGATAATTTTCTGCAGAATCCAGATTTTTAGAGTCATTTCCCGCCGCATGTATTAATAATACCCCGTTGCTTTCTGCATATTGAACGGCTTGATCCACCCAATGTTTATGTGGAGAAAAACTTTTACCAAAACTCATATTGATAACCTTGGCTCCATTGTCCACTGCATATCTGATGGCATTTGCAATATCCTTATCGTGTTCATCCCCATCCGGAACTGCACGTAAAACCATTATACTAACCTTGTCTGCTATCCCTTTGATGCCTTCTTTATTATTCCTATTGGCAGCAATGATACCGGCAACATGTGTACCGTGCGCTGGGTCAGGACCCATTATATCATTGTTTCCGTAAAAACGATCATTGGGGTCATTGTAGTTATCCTGAACAATTTCCTGACGATAGGGTGGAGGAGGGGTATTGGCGCCATCTAGCTGGCGCTGCTTACTTTCATAGTAATCTGTAATTTCTTTAATTAGCTTTACATTGGTATAAGCTGATCCGTCATCACCGCTCTCTGCAATACTTTGAAATAGTCCAAGCATAATTGTTTTGGCTTTTTGCTGTTCTGCATTAGCAGGGCTGAAAGTCTGCAGAAGATCACCGTTGTAAACGCTTTTACCCCAGGATGCCCTCAGAATGCTATCTGCACGGGGCAGGCGGTCCATCATACCTTTCCACATCATCACAAACATGGACGCTTCTTTCGCCTGTTCCTGTATAATTGCTTTTGCCCTCAGATATTGCTTAAACTGAACTCTTTCCCTTGGAGAAAGCTGGCTGCTATCTGTTACCAATTCAAAAACCGGACGAAGCCCATGATACACCCTTGCCCCTTCGTAACTGTCTTTCCCGACGTTTCTGCCATCTTTTCCACCAAGAAAATTCCAGCCATGAATATCATCCACGTATCCATTCTGGTCATCGTCTATTCCGTTACCAGGTATTTCTTTTTTATTCCGCCAAAGAACTGGTTTTAGGTCCTCATGCGTTGTATCGATTCCCGAATCAATTACGGCTACGACCACTTCCTTTTTGGCAGGTTTGTTTTGAAGTATTGTCTGGTAAACCTTTTCCACTCCAATACCATAGAATCGATCCACCTCAGGATCCAGCATATGCCAGTCTTTGGGGGTAGGACCGTCGGCTGCTGTCTGTGCTGCCAGAGAAATGCTGCCAATCAACAAAAAAAGAATAAAACCTGCTTTATACATACAAGTATGTTTATTTAAAGATACATCCTCTGCATTTAACCGGATGTTGCTGAAATGTAAAAAAAGACTGACAGGGTTCTAGATTCACCACTCGAAACGAATCCCTTGTGCCAGAGGCAACTGAGTTGAATAGTTTATGGTATTGGTTTGCCTGCGCATATAGGCTTTCCATGCATCACTGCCGCTTTCCCTTCCGCCGCCTGTTTCTTTTTCCCCCCCAAATGCGCCGCCTATTTCAGCACCGCTTGTTCCAATATTCACATTGGCAATCCCACAATCACTTCCATTTACAGAAAGAAATCGTTCGGCCTCTCTCATATCCAGAGTCATGATAGCGGAAGAAAGCCCCTGTGGTACTTCGTTCTGGATACGAATGGCCTCATCCAGTTCATTGTATTTCATAACATATAGAATTGGCGCAAAAGTTTCTGTCCATACGATTGGAAAATCATGTTGTACGGCTGCAATGCATGGTCGAACGTAACAACCACTTTCATAGCCTTCTCCGGAAAGTATTTCTGGTTCAACCAGAAAATGTCCTCCCTGCTCCCGACATTGCTGAACGCTTCTTCTGTAATTTTCTACTGCATCTTTATCGATCAGTGGACCTGCATGAACACCTGTTTCCAGAGGATTTCCAATTCTCAGCTGACCATAGGCCCGAACAAGACGATCAATAAACGACTGGTAAATCTGTTCATGAATGATCAGTCTTCGGGTAGTTGTACAGCGCTGACCAGCCGTGCCTACTGCTCCGAAAACTGCAGCCATTACTGCCATATCAAGATCTGCCTTGTCAGAAACAATAATGGCATTGTTTCCTCCAAGTTCAAGCAGAGATTTACCCAATCGCGCTGCCACTGAGGCACCCACTTCTTTTCCCATACGGGTAGACCCTGTTGCAGAAAGCAACGGTATACGATGGTCGGCGGTTAGCCATTCACCAACCTGCCGATCTCCCACAATTAGACAGGAGACTCCTTCCGGAACAGCATTTTCATGAAAAACTTCTGCTGTAATTTTCTGACAGGCAATGGCACAAAGAGGTGTTTTTTCTGAAGGCTTCCAGATGCAAACATTGCCACATACCCAGGCAATGGCAGCATTCCAGCTCCATACTGCAACAGGGAAATTGAATGCAGAGATGATACCCACGATGCCTAATGGATGCCACTGTTCATACATACGATGTGCAGGCCTTTCACTGTGCATGGTTAAGCCATATAATTGTCTCGACAAACCAACTGCGAAGTCGCATATGTCAATCATTTCCTGTACTTCACCCAACCCCTCCTGCAGACTTTTCCCCATTTCCCAGGAAACAAGTCTGCCAAGCGGATCTTTATATTCACGAAGTTTTTGACCCAGCTGGCGAATAATCTCTCCTCGTTTGGGAGCAGGCCAGTTTTTCCATTCTGAAAATGCTTGTGCTGCTTTCTGAACGGTGGAGTCATAAACATCCTGATCGGCCATAAACACGGAAGCGATCGGCAAACCATCCACCGGAGATATTGAAGTACATAATTTCCCGGTTGAACCGAACCAATGATGACCAGTTGAAAGGCCCTGATTGTGCGCCTGAATGCCTAGCTTTTCAAGAAAATCCATGTAATGACAATTTACTACGTCAAATTAACACAAAAACCGGTGTATCGTTTATATCAATAAATTAAATAACGGATTTTTCGTTTTGCTGCTGAAGCTCTTCGTACAAATGCCGGATCAGGCCGTCTGCCAACCCAATTTTGGGTACAATGATTTCAGCAGCATCTGCCCAGCGCATTACATTGAGATAGATGAACAAAGCAGGCACAATTACATCTGCACGATCCTCCCTTAACTTGTACATTGACATTCGTTCTTCTACTGAATAACTGCTTAATTCCTTGTAATAATCCTTTAAAAGTTCGACAGGCAAAGGTTTGCCGTCTTTTCGTTTGGAGAGGGAAAAAACCTTATTGATATTTCCTCCTGAGCCTATAGCGATTATATTTTTTAATCCTTTGGAGGATTGTTTGATCATTTCCTTTAATTCATCCCAGCTGCCATCGTTAACCTGATTTTTTAGCAGTCGGATTGTACCAATATCAAATGATTTTTTGGCCAAAACTTTGCCCTGGTTAAAAAAAGTCAGCTCTGTACTTCCACCGCCCACGTCAATATAGAGATAGGCATTTTCTTTGCTTAGCTGTTCTGCAATGTGATTCTCGAAAATGAGTGATGCTTCCAGATCTCCGCTTATCACCTCTATCTCAATACCTGTCCTTTTTCTGACTAGTTCAAGAATTTGCAGCGCATTCGATGCATCACGCATGGCAGAGGTAGCACAGGCCTTTACCTTCATTACCTGATAAGCCTTCAGCAAATGAGCAAAGGCACTCATAGTATGTAGAAGCATACCTGTTTTTTCTTCCGATATCCTGCCAGACTCAAAAACGTCAAATCCCAATCGCAAAGGCACACGTACAAGATTCAACTTCCTGAAATCCGGTATGCCCGTATCATTTACTTCTACTTCTGAGATTAACAAACGGGCTGCATTGCTCCCAATATCAATAGCCGCTAAATTCAATGTCTTCTTATTACCACAATATTATTACAATCTGCCGACATCAAACAGTTAATCCTTCAATTTAAGCGACCTGTTATACAGATAATGATACATTTCGATCTGTGAACGCAGTTTCTTTCCGGGCATCCTAACATATTCATTTTCCAAACGGGCATTCAGCTTTCTGGCCTTAATGTTGTCTTTTAGCTGTATGTTAAACAGATCGATAATTTCTTGTTTCAGGGACGATGACAGAATCGGGCAGGCAACTTCTACGCGATGATCAAGATTTCTAACCATCCAGTCTGCTGAAGAAAGTAAAACCGCCGGATCACCATTGTTATGAAAAATCATCCAGCGGGCATGCTCCAGGTATTCATCAATGATACTGACTGCTGATAGTGCAGGACTTTTCTGATTATTTTGTTGCATACAGCAGAAAATTCCCCTGATAACCAGTTGAACAGTCACACCTGCTTCAGCTGCATCATACAGGAGCCCGATAAGCAGCGGATCAGATAATGAATTCAATTTAAGACCAATAGATGCGGGCAGACCATTACGGGCATTTTTTATTTCCGAATGTATCATTTCCGATAAGCACTCGCGCATGCCTGTGGGAGCAATCACCAAAGTTTTGCAAAGTTTCAGGTATTTCTGGCCGCTTTTTGGCTTTTCCAGATACATAAATACCCTATTGATATCAGCCATAAGCTGCTTATTGGCAGTGAGGAGACAGGTGTCACCATAAAATCTGGCTGTTTTTTCATTCAGATTACCGGTACTAACAAATCCATAATGGACGATTCGGTTATTCGTTCGTTTACGAACAACGCAGATTTTAGCATGTACTTTTTCATTGGGCATACCCAGTACTACTTTCACCCCTTCCTCTTCCAGTATTTGTTTCCATTCAAGATTTCGTTCTTCATCAAATCGGGCCCGGAGTTCAAGCATTACCGTTACATCTTTACCATTTCTGACAGCATTAATAAGGGTATTGATCACTTTCGATTGTTCTGCCAGACGGTACGCCGTAATTTTTATAGAACTCACTTCCGGATCAATCGCAGCCTCCCTTAATAAATCAATAACAGGATCAAATGAATGATAGGGGAAATGTAATAGGATATCTTTTTTTAATACCACATCGGTTACGCGCTTTACGTCTCTCAACTGGGGATGAATGAAAGCACTTCGGTGCTCTTCGTTGGTTGGAACTACATGCGAAGGAAAATCCATGAAATGTTTAAAATTATGGATTCTTCCACCCGGTATAATGAGATCCTTTTTAGAAAGACCCATACGGCGAGTCAGGTAATCTAGTAAGGCAGGATCAATCTCCTTGTCATAGATGAAACGAACTGGCTTACCCTTTCGCCTGTCCCGAATTCCTTTTAATATTTTCTCAGAATAACTTCCTGCATCCTCATAATCAAGATCGAATTCAGCATCTTTGGTCACTTTTACAACATTTGCCTGATAATGATCAAAACCAAAATAGGAGAAAATAGTCGGCAAACAGAATCTGATTACATCTTCCAGCAGGATGATATATTTTTCTTTGCGGGTAGGGGAGGGTAACTCTACGAATCTGGAAACCGATCGGGTAGGAACTTCAATTAAGGCATACTTTCGATCATAGGCAGATTTTTTCCGGGACATTACAATAGCCAGGTAAATTGACTTTTCTCTCAGATACGGAAACGATGGAATGCTCTCAATCATCAATGGAATAACCGATGACCGTATTTCTTTTTCAAAAAAATCTATTACAAATGCCTGCTGCTGCTTATTCAGTTCTTTTTCATTCAGCAGAAAAATATGACGTTTGTTTAACGCCTGAAGAATTTCATCCCAGATGCGATTAAATTCATTTTGCTGTTGCAAAACAATTCGCTGGATCTGATCCAGGATAGTCTGTGGAGAATCTTCAATATGCATCACCTTTTTGGCGCCATATTTCATCATTCTCTTCAGAGCTGCCACCCGCACTCTGAAAAATTCGTCAAGATTGTTTGAAAAAATACCTAAAAATTTTATTCTCTCCCGCAGGGGAACCGACTGATCTGCTGCTTCCTGCAATACACGTGCATTAAAAGAAAGCCAGCTAATATCCCGGGGTATTAGCTGATAGCCGACTTTATTCTTTTGCTGCCTTACCATATAGGTAAATATAGCAAACTACCCTTCCTTGCAATGTTAAGTTTTTCTTACAACTGCCGGATTTTATCAATCAATCCAGTGGTGGAGTAACCTGTAACAAAAGGAACTACACAAACCCGCCCCCCCTGTTGCACTACATGATCTGCACCCACAATCTGATCGGCTTGGTAATCGCCACCTTTTACCAGCACATTGGGTGTCAGCGTTCGAATCAGCTCTGCAGGAGTAGATTCATCAAAAAGTACAACAGCATCTACGATTTCAAGCGAGGCCATCATATAACTTCGAAAAGCCTCATCATTCACCGGACGCTGTTCACCTTTAAGGCGCTTTACAGAGGCATCGGTATTCAATGCAACGATGAGTTTATCTCCCAACCCTGCCGCATGAGACAATATTTCCATATGTCCCCTGTGTAGAATATCAAAACAACCATTGGTGAAAACCAGCGAAGAACCCTGATTTTTCCACAATTTACATTGTTGAGACAATGCATCTGTTGAGAATATTTTATCCTTAATTTTTTCTGGAAATTTCATTTTCGGGGCTTATTTAACAAGGGAAGCAGTATGAGAAGAATAATTCCCGTAAAAATGATTAGCAAAGTCTGAAATAGCCACAGTAACCAGCCAAATGCTAGTCCCTGAACGGCATTGATACCATAAAGGGTTAGTGTATTTTGAACAGCAAGCTGATAAGCACCAATACCACCCTGGGTTACAATCATAGCCAGACTACCAAATGACAAAATGGTGAATGCCGGAAATATTCCAAGGTGTTCTACGGAATCCATTGCAAGAAATCCTAGTCGAATCCCCATCAGATACATAGCCCAGATGAAAACAGAATGAAAAAAAAACTCCTTCTTTTTCTTCAAATACCGGATACTGGTCAGCCCTACCCAAACACCCGAGAGAACAGATCTTGATTTCTGTATAACTGCTATGTGCGCATAGCGGATGAGGAAGAAGCGTATGCTAAAAAAGGTACCTACAAAAATAAGTAAGACCACTCCTGCGCTCATGGGATCGAATCGGAAATTCAGAAGATGTCCATACTCAGTCCGGGCAAACTGACCCAGTAAGTCTATCTGAAATACAAGCGTTATTAAAATAACCACAAAAAGACTGATCACATCCATCGCCCTCTCTGCCACCATCGTACCCACTAATTTATCAACAGGAGCATTTTCATATTTGGCCAGTAACGTACATTTCATTACCTCACCTAACCTTGGCACAAGCAGGTTGAAAAAATAACTGAGCATTACCGCTATGAAGGTGTTCCGGGTACTCGGGTTAAAACCCAGCGGTTCCATCAAAATTTTCCATCGTATGGCTCTGCTATAATGACTCGCAATAAACACAATCGCCGCGGGAATGGCAACCCAGTATTCAGCCCCCTGAATAGACTTTTTCATCATATCCAGTTCTTCCCGGGTGAGATTTCTGCTGCTGTACCATAGCAGGATTAACCCTAATCCCAGAAAGAAAGTATACTGAAGAGCAGCAATTATTTTCTTTCTCATCAATGCTAAGGTAACTAAAAACTATTTTTGTAAAACAACAAAGGAATTTCGTTTACAAGCGCTTAAAAAGGAATATTTTGTATAATATTAATATAATCATATTAATACATATTATTAAATATAATATTTAAATTGATTAAATTTTCTCTCTTTCAACCTGCTTCCAAATAAAAAAGGATAATGCCCTCTCGCTAATAATCATTACCTTTGCCAACATTTAGGTAATATTATATAACACTACCGCCGGCAGATGACAGTAAAAAAACGGATTTTGTTCATTGCGAATGAAATGTCGCCCTATCTCGAGCTGACAGAATTCTCGGAGATAGTCAGTAAACTGGCCATAAAAGCCAATGACAACGGTTTTGAAGTGCGATGCATTATGCCGAGATTCGGTGTAATCAACGAAAGAAGACATCGTTTACACGAGGTAGTACGCTTATCAGGCATAAATGTATCTGTGGATAATGATGATTATCCTCTTCAAATTAAAGTAGCCTCCCTTCCAAACGCCCGTTTGCAGGTATATTTTCTAGACAATGAGGACATGTTCAAGCGTAAGTTTGTTTTCACAGACGAAAACGACCATTGGTTTGATGATAACGCGCTGAGAACTGTATTCTTTTGCAAAGGAGCGCTCGAAACAGTGAAGAAATTTGGTTGGCCACCGGATATCATACATGCTTCCGGCTGGATGACCGGACTGATCCCGGGGTTCCTGAAAACCGTCTATAAAAAAGAACCTGTCTTTGGAAACAGCCGAATCGTTTACACAATCGGTCAAAACACTTTTTCTGAATCGCTGGGAACAGATTTCATAAAAACGGCTCATATAAGTCCTTCCATTAAGGATAAAGACCTTGACCCATATCGTAAGGCTGATAATACGGCTTTGTTCAGAGGTGCTGCACACTATGCAGACGCCATAACCTTTGGTTCGCCGGATGTCAGCCCGGAGCTCGTTGAAGAATTCGGGAAAGTGAAGGGAAAGAAAGTTATACCCTTCCAGGCAGACTCTGATTTAACAGAGTATTTACAATTGTATCGCGACCTTGCTGAGAAGTAGTGAAATCTGAAAATGAATAGCTGGTGAACAGGAATCTGATATGTAGATCATTATCGTTTAGTTTAGTTTTGTCCGTTCTGGCCATAGGATGTACCAAAATAAGAAGTACTGAAATTGGTACGGAGCTTATTCCTGCTGTTGACAACATCAATACATTTGATACTACGCTGGAAGTCATTACCGATAATTTTATTTTTCCGGACTCAACTGCCCCGCGCCTGACCCAGACCTCTTCGGGCGGTGTTCCTTTGTTACTGGCAGGACAGATAAACGATGACCCTCAGTTTGGAAAAACTACTGGTTCGTTATTTTTTCATTTCAGACCGGCCACATTTCCATATTCCTATCAGGTGACTGACAGTCTTTATCTGGATTCCGTGGTTCTTTCCTTAAGCTGGAGTGGTTTTGTTGCCGGTGATACCAACCGTTTTCAAAAATTCAATGTTCACTTGTTACAAACGACTCCAAGGCTAGACTCTGCATACAGTATTAATGATGCCATACCTTATAACCAATTAGTAGGTTCCAGAACTTTTTCACCTTCGGAATTAAATGATTCTGTTCCTGTTTTCAGAAGGAAAGTAGCCAATCAACTGAGAATCAGACTGGATAACCAGCTGGGACAGCAGTTGTTGTTACTCGACTCTGCTGCAGGAAAGCCATTCAATAATGACTCACTCTTCAAGAGATTTCTTCCTGGTCTAGCTGTAGTTCCTGATCCAACAAACAGTTCCGCAAATGCCTTAATGGGTTTCAATCTTTCTGATTCCAACAGCCATATACGTGTTTATTACAGGTATGACTCACTGGGTAAAAGAGATACAACCTATGCATCCTTTGGCTATACGCTGGGAACCGGATTCGCTAACCAGATCAGAAGACAATACAATGGTTCGGAAGTTTTATCTGCAACAGCACCCGGATCTGACAGCCTTGTGTACATTCAGGCCACACCCGGCACTTATGCCACAGTAAAAATTCCTTCTTTGAATGGATTCAAAACAGCAAAAGGTAATGTGGTAGTTCACATAGCACAACTTGTAATGACACAGGTTCCAACTACAGGACAAAATGACGATGTTTTTACAGGTCCCGAATTCCTATATCTCGATTTTTTTGATTCAGTTAAAAAAATAAACCAGCCTTTTTTATTTGACGCCTTCCCGGATGGTTCCTATCAACCTCCTTTTTTTGGCGGGAATCGCAGAAAAATCACCGGTCCCTCCGGAACCATAAATGCTGAATATAAATTTAATCTGACCAGACACGTACAAAATATAATTACACGCAACGAAAGCAATTCTACCCTCCATTTATCTGCTCCCTATCTGATTCGATATGACAATCCTTTCATTTTTACAGGCTTGAATAATCTAGCCAGAGGAAGAGTTAAACTCGGAGGAGGGAACAATCGTTCGCCACAAAAAATGTATTTGAGAATAGTGTATTCTAAAATTTAGTCATATACGTATATTTGTCAGAACTATCAAACTAACCCATTATGCCATACCTGTTTACATCAGAGTCCGTTTCTGAAGGTCACCCGGATAAAGTTGCAGACCAGATTTCCGATGCATTAATTGATAACTTCCTTGCTTGGGATCCACAATCAAAAGTTGCTTGTGAAACACTCGTTACTACCGGTCAGGTAGTACTCGCCGGTGAAGTAAAATCAGCTGTTTATCTCGATGTCCAAAAGATAGCAAGAGGTGTTATCGAACGTATCGGGTATACCAAAGGCGAATACATGTTTGAGGCTAATTCCTGTGGTATTATATCCGCTATACACGAGCAGTCTCCGGATATCAACCAGGGAGTAGAGCGCAAGAAGAAAGAAGATCAGGGTGCCGGTGACCAGGGCATGATGTTTGGTTATGCGACCAATGAAACCGACAATTACATGCCGCTCGCACTTGACCTTGCACATAAAATCCTCCAGGAGCTATCCGCCATTCGCAGAGAAAAGAATTCTAAAATGCCTTACCTGCGCCCGGATGCAAAAAGTCAGGTGACTATTGAGTATGACGACAACGACAAACCGGTTCGCATCGACACGATCGTGGTATCTACTCAGCATGACCCCTTTGACAGGGATGATAAAATGCTCGCCAAAATCAAGCAGGACGTGATCAATATCGTGATTCCACGTGTCAAGGCAAGAAGTAAGAAAGAAGTTCAGAAACTGTTTAACGATAAAATTGTTTTTCACGTAAATCCAACCGGAAAATTCGTGATTGGTGGTCCACACGGTGATACCGGACTAACCGGAAGAAAAATTATTGTAGATACTTATGGGGGCAAGGGCGCCCATGGCGGTGGTGCTTTCAGCGGAAAAGATCCTTCCAAGGTCGACAGAAGTGCAGCCTATGCAGCCAGGCATATTGCCAAAAACCTTGTTGCTGCGGGCGTTGCAGACGAAATTCTGGTGCAGGTTTCGTATGCGATCGGTGTTGCAAAACCCATGAATATCTTCGTTGATACCTATGGCACTGCTAAGGTTAACATGAATGATGGACAAATTGCACAAATCGTAGACAGATTATTTGATATGCGTCCATATGCCATCGAGACACGTCTCAAACTTCGCAATCCTATTTATAGTGAAACTGCTGCATACGGTCATATGGGGCGGGAACCACAGATTGTAGAAAAAGTGTTTGAGAGTTCTGATAAGAAAGTAAAAAAAGTGAAGGTTGAATTGTTTACGTGGGAAAAACTCGATTATGTGGACAAAGTAAGAAAAGCTTTTCGCATCAAGGTTGAAACAAAGAAACCTGTAAAAGCAAAAAAATAAATCGGAGCCCCCTTTATCGGGGGCTTTTTTGTAAGAGCGTATGCATAAAAATCCATGGAAAATAGTAGGTTACAAAGAGATTTACGATAACAATTGGATTCATCTAAAAGAATATAAGGTAATCAATCCAACAGGCGGTTTAGGTATATACGGAAAAGTTTTTTTTAAGAACAGAGCGGTAGGAATTGTTGCCCTGGACGCAGAAAAGAATGTCTATCTGGTTGGCCAGTATCGTTTTACGATAGATCAGTATTCATGGGAAATCCCTGAAGGTGGGAGTCCTGAACATGAAGATTTACTTATATCCGCTAAACGGGAACTGAAAGAGGAAACCGGAATACAGGCGCATTCATGGCAACGTATTTTAGATATGCACCTGTCCAACTCTGTTACAAATGAATTCGGATGTGTTTTCCTGGCTACAGAACTGGAGTTTGGAGAAGCAGAGCCTGAAGAAACAGAGGAACTAATCTTAAGAAAAATACCTTTAGATGAAGCAATTGAAATGATTAATAATGGTGAAATAACAGACTCTCTGACAGTTGCTGGATTATTGAAAACTAAATTACTTACTCTTGAGAAATAATGTTTCGGGCAGACCCAAACAAACCTTTATTATAGGACGTCAGCCGGTTTTGGAGGCACTAGCTTCTGGTCGGCAATTGGAGCGGATCTTCCTTCAAAAGAATATAACAGGTGAGGGCATATTGGACATTCGCAGATATGCCACGCAAGCAAATGTTCCGGTAAACACAGTACCAGTAGAAAAACTAAACAGTTTAACGAGAGCCAATCACCAGGGGGTAATAGCCATAGCAGGACTGGTTAGCTATCTGGATCTTCAGCAGGTTATCGATCATGTTGTTGCCTCCGGCGAAGCTCCTTTGTTTATAATGCTGGATGGCATTACCGATGTTCGAAATATTGGTGCCATAGCCCGTACCGCTCTCTGTTGTGGGGCACAGGCTATTATTATACCAGATAAAGGAGTAGGAGCGCTAAATGAAGAAGCTATGAAATCATCTGCAGGCGCATTGAATTCCATACAGGTTTGCAGGACTGACAGTTTACTGAAGGCTGTAGATACACTCCATCTTAACGGAATACAGGTTTATACCGCAGAAATGAAGGCCCGGGAGCACCTTTCTGAAATGGATTTTAATACTCCAGTCTGCATCATCATGGGTAGTGAAGACAAAGGTGTTCAACCATTCCTTCGTAAAGCAGCTGATCATACTTTTACCATACCCATGTCCGGGAAGTTTGACTCGTTCAATGTAAGCGTTGCTACCGGAATCATTATGTACGAGGCATTCAGACAGCGTATCCAATAGTAAAGTATGGATTTCAGGAAAGAACTTTTAATAAAGCCTTTTAAGGAGCAGATTCAACTCGATGATCTGCTTTTTCTTTGCGGTTCTTGTTTCTCTGAAAATCTGGGCGCAAAACTGGCAGCCTATCATTTCCGGACGCTAGTAAATCCCTATGGAATTCTCTTCAACCCGATTAGCATTGTTCAATCTTTGCAGAACGTTTTGTCTAATAAAAACTATACCCCGGAGGATATCTTTTATCACGAAGGCCTCTGGAAATCCTGGAACCACCATAGCCAATTCTCCGGTGAGAATCAGGATAAAGTTTTGCAATCACTGAACCACTCGAACCAGAAAGCACACAAACACCTTCAGCAAAGCCGATGGTTGATTCTGACACTTGGATCAGCATGGGTTTATTCCCGAGAAAACGGAGAGGTAGTAGCCAACTGCCACAAGATTCCAACCGATAAATTCAAAAAATCCCTGTTATCTGTTTCGGAAATCGGGGAATCTATGGAGCAGCTGTTACAGAATCTCGAAAAATTTAATCCCAATTTGCGTGTTATTTTTACCATCAGTCCTGTACGACATCTGAGAGATGGATATATAGAGAATAATTGGAGTAAGGCCGTTTTAATTCAGTCAGTTCACGAAATAGTGAACAAGTATCCGGGTGTTTATTATTTCCCGTCTTATGAATTGATTATAGATGATCTCCGGGATTACCGGTTTTACGCGGAAGATATGGTACACCCTAATTATCTGGCTACAGATTATATATGGGAGAAATTTCAACTGGCTTGTATCGATGAAAAGAGCCGTACTTTTTTCCCGGATATCAATAGAATTAATGCGGCTAAAGCGCATAAGGCATTTCAGCCAGCATCTGAAGCCCATCGGAAATTCAGACAAAAAAACCTTGAATTGGTAAGGGATTTACAGCATAGGTTGCCGTTCCTTGACTGGCAGCATGATCTCCATTTTTTTTCAGATTAATGCACCCGGTCACCTCTTATTTCAAGTTCCTGCATAACTTCAGCTTCGTATCGAAGCCATTCCTGCCAGCGGGCTCGAACGCGGTCCTTAAGTAAGTAGTGCTCTGCCAGTTCAATGAACAAAGTATAATGACCGGCTTCACTCTCCATGAATTTTCGATAAAACCCCCTCATATATTCGTCTGTCAATCCTTCACTCAGTCGTTTGAACCGTTCGCAACTCCTTGCTTCAATCAAGGCGGATAGCAAAAGTTTATCTAAGAATCTCTCCTCAGGATTACCTCCTTTTCTTTCAAATTCCAGCAGTTTG
>CANHUD010000011.1 GCA_947463665.1 Sphingobacteriales bacterium | reverse complement strand
TTCAACGTACAGGTCTATGAGTTTATCGAATAGTGATCTGCCCATTTCTTTTTCGTATGCTGCCATCTCACAGAGAAGTGCCACAGCACTAACGGCATCCTTATCTCTGAGCTGGTTGCCGATCATGAGTCCGTAAGACTCCTCCCCTCCTATCACATAATTTTCTGATGCTTCTTTTTCCTTGATCAGTTCGGCAATCCATTTGAAACCTGTAAGTACATTATAACAACGTACTCCGTTTCTGGCTGCAAAAACATCTATCATATCTGTTGTAACAATGGTTTTCACCACCATATCATTGGGTTGAGCAATGCCTTTGGATTTTCGTGCCTCAATCATATAATTGAAAGCAAGAACAGCCGTCTGATTTCCATTTAGCAGTACCCATTCTCCTTTATGATTTTTAACCCCGATTCCTACGCGGTCAGCATCCGGATCTGTTCCGAGAAGGATATCCGCATCCAGCGCTTTTGCTTTTTCCAGTCCAATGCTCATTGCTTCACTTTCTTCCGGATTGGGATATACAACGGTTGGAAAATCTCCATCCGGAACCGATTGCTCCTGTACTATGTGCACATTTGTAAATCCGTATCGTTGCAGTACTTCAGGCACCAGTTGTATGCCGGTACCGTGAATCGGTGTATAAACTATCTTGAGATCATGCTGGCGTTGAATGATATCCGGATATATGCTCAACCGTTTAACCATGCTGATGTAGGCATCGTCTAATTCACGACCAACCATGGTTATATTTCGCTCCCCTCCAGACCATTTTACTTCATCAACAGAAGTAATACTGTCTACCTCCTTAATAACGTTTTTATCGTGTGGCGGAACCAACTGCCCCCCGTCGTTCCAATAGGCTTTATATCCATTGTATTCTCTGGGATTGTGAGAAGCGGTACAAACAACTCCTGCATGGCACTTCAGATAGCGAATCGAAAAAGACAATTCAGGCGTTGGTCTGAGAGCTTCGAAAAGAAAAACCTTTATTCCATTGGCCGCCATAACATTTGCCGTTATTTCCGCAAACAGCCGGCTGTTATTCCGGCTATCGTGTGCTACAGCCATTCGTATTTCTTCCCCGGGAAACGACTTTTTCAGATAGTTGGAAAAGCCCTGTGTGGCCATTCCCACCGTATAACGGTTCATCCGGTTTGTACCTACGCCCATGATGCCTCTTAATCCACCTGTACCAAATTCAAGATTTTTATAGAAAGCTTCTATAAGTTCCTGCTGATTATCAGACTGAAGCCGAAGGATTTCGTTTTTGGTTTCCTGGTCATAACTGCCTTCCAGCCACTGATTAATTCTTGTTTCGATAGACGCATCCATATCTTTCCTATTTTGCAAAATGATTTGTGAAGATATCGAATTTTAATACGTGTCAAAACCGGTTTTTAATTGAAAAATAAACTGCTGATATTCTCTTTTTCGTTTTTGTTTATACTGTTCATGCCGTCTGGCACCCAGGGACAGATGCGGCCGCTGGATGATTCAGCCGGATTGCACACCGGAAGAAAGTGGCTGGTTGGAGGCATACAGACGACCCTTTGGGCCAGTACATTTCATGGCCTCAACTCAGCATGGTATGCAAATTATCCACGAAAGCCATTTCACTTTTTTAACGACTGGCCAGAATGGCAGCAGATGGATAAACTCGGTCACGTCTGGACTACCTTTCATATTAGCCGGGCATCGGCAAGCAGTTGGAAATGGGCAGGGATGACTCAGAAACAGGCTGTTTGGTTGGGTGCGGTATCCGGAATGGCCTTCCAGTCAATAATTGAAATACTCGATGGATTCACAGAAAAATGGGGATTCAGCAACTATGACATGATGGCCAATGCAACCGGAGCCGCCCTTTTTTTACTCCAATCAGGTGATGGAGGATCTCCAGCCCTAACGTTGAAACTAAGCTATATGCCCGTCAACTATGCATCCGAATGGAGAAGCCGGGCCTCAGATTTATTCGGAGGCTCTCCCATGGGAAGAATTCTGAAGGATTATAACGGGCAGACCTATTGGTTATCGGTTAACCTAAAAAAAGTCAGCCGAATGGATAATATTCCACCCTGGCTCAATCTGGCTGTAGGTTACGGAGCCTCCACGATGCTGGGCGGCAGATCAAATAATTGGCTGAACAGTATTGGCCAGACGGTCTCTGCCCCACTTATTCGGGAAAGAAAAATATTGCTATCTCTGGACATTGATCTGACAAAAATTCCAACGCAAAAAAAATGGTTGCAGACTACGTTTTCCCTGTTCAACTGCCTTAAAATTCCTGCACCGGCTATTGAATACGGTACTTCCGGACGCTGGAACCTGCATCCCCTGCATTATTGATCAGGCAACAAATGCTCCTTTCACCTGCTGATCTTCCACTTCAACGATGATGTGTTCATTTAGAAAAGTGGAGAGTGATAGTCCTACATAATTTGCCTGAACAGGAAATTTTGTATGGCTACGCTCCACCAGCACCAGTGTTTGAATCTTTTCAGGGTTCGCCTGCAGAAAAGGTTTCAGGGCATACGTGAGTGTTTTACCACTATTGATCACGTCGTCCGTAAGAATAACTATTTTGTTGTCAATATCAGTTTCAGGATCTATATGCACAACCATAGGTTGTTGTTTATCCAGACTAACCAAGAGTTGCTGACATGCAATTCCTGAAATTCCTTCCAAGAGTTGCGCCATGATGGTTGCAATCACTGTTCCATTGCCGGTTACGCCTGCCAGTATAATATCCTGCCGATTGCCATTGTTTTCCAGAATCTCGTACGCCATTCTTCGCATCTTCATCATAGCCTGATCGGCTGTAAGGATATAATTTTTTTTCTCCTCAATCATAACATTTCGCATTTCTTAGCTGTAATTTAGCTAATTGCAACGAAGCGTATGGATATCCTACAACAAATTCTTTTCGCAGGCATCCTTGGCAGCTCTGTCTGGTTGTTCTCAAAAAATATACGCGCCATTATCCGAAACATACGGTTAGGCAGAGACTACACGGCCTCCGGAAGCCAGGAGCAGCGATGGAGGAATGTTATGCTACTGGCCTTCGGTCAGAAAAAAATGTTTACGAAGCCGCTGGTTGCGCTCATGCATTTCATTATTTATGCGGGCTTTCTGATCATCAATCTGGAAGTTCTGGAGATATTGACCGACGGTCTAGCTGGTACACATAGGGTACTGGCCGCTCCTTTGGGCCATCTGTATCCTTTTTTGATCAATGCTTTCGAGGTATTAGCCTTTTTAGTTATCGTTGTTTGCATTGTCTTCCTGATCAGACGAAATGGTTTGCCGATTGCCCGATTTCAAAAAAATGAGCTCAATGGCTGGCCCCGGTCAGATGCAAACATCATTTTGGTCATCGAAATCATTCTGATGTCGCTTTTTCTCTTTTTGAATGCTTCTGATGTATCGTTGCAGGAAAAAGGAGTTCTCCCCTATTCGGAGCACCTTACCGGCCGCTTTCTTATTTCCTCTTACCTTATGCCATTGATCCATTCATGGTCTGTTGGATCCCTGATGATATTGGAGCGTACCGCCTGGTGGCTTCATATTGTGGGCATACTCGCTTTTCTTAATTATCTCCCTTATTCCAAACATTTACACATCCTTTTTGCATTCCCCAATGCCTATTTTACCCCACAGGAGCCGGCTGGAAAAATGACCAACATGCCGGAAATTCAAAGGGAAGTGCTATATGCCATGGAGCCGGATAAAATTCCTTCTGATTCCATTACGCCTCCGAAACGTTTCGGGGCAAAGGATGTAATGGATTTAAGCTGGAAGAATCTCATGGATGCATATAGCTGTACTGAATGTGGCCGCTGTTCAGAAGTCTGTCCTGCCAACAGTACAGGAAAACTTTTATCTCCCCGAAAAATAATGATGGATACCCGTGACCGTCTGGACGAAGTTGGCAGGCTAATCGATAAAACGGGACAGTGGGAGGAGGATGGCCGTTCTTTATTACATGATTATATCCGTCCGGAGGAGATTCGGGCCTGTACCACATGCAACGCCTGTGTAGAGGCCTGCCCGGTTTCTATAAATCCATTGGATATTATTCTGCAGCTTCGTCGCTACCAGGCCATGGAGGAAAGTCAGGTTCCTCCGGAATGGACGTCCCTTTTCAGTACCACTGAAACCAGTATGGCGCCCTGGAAATTCCCTCCGTCCGAACGGGAGAACTGGCGCTTTCAACCATCATCATAAAGTCTGTTAACAATGAATCATACCCATAGCTTTCATGTGCCCACACTTGCTGAACTGTCTGCCGAAGGAAAAGTTCCTGAAGTCCTTTTCTGGGTAGGCTGTGCCGGAAGTTTTGATCAGCGTGCTCAAAAGGTAACCCGTGCATTTGCCGGTATCCTAAGTCATCTGGGCATTCAATTTGCAATTTTGGGAAATGAAGAGGCTTGTACCGGAGATCCTGTTCGCAGAGCCGGTAATGAATTTTTGTTTCAGATGATGGCCTATCAGAACATACAGCTACTGAACCAGTATCAGGTTCGCAAAATTGTCACTACCTGTCCGCATTGTTTTAATACCTTAAAGAACGAATATCCAGAATTAGGAGGGCATTATGAAGTCATCCATCATGCCAGTTATCTTCAGGGGCTGATTGATGAGGGGAAAATAAAGCTGACCGACGATTCCAGTTTTAAGGGCAAAAAGATCACGTATCACGATTCCTGTTATCTGGGAAGAGCCAATAAAATTTATGAAGCTCCCAGAAAAGTGCTGGAGGCGCTGGATGTGGAACTGGTTGAAATGAAGCGCTGTCGCTCTAATGGCCTTTGCTGTGGTGCAGGCGGTGCCCAGATGTTCAAAGAAGAAGAAAAAGGGAATAAACGGATAAACCAGGAACGAACGGAAGAAGCACTAGCCACAGGTGCCCGTCTGGTGGCGGTTGCCTGTCCGTTCTGCAATACCATGATGACCGATGGGGTGAAAAGCAAGGGTGCTGATGAAGATGTTCAGGTTCTTGATATAGCTGAACTGGTTGCTCTTTCACTCGCTGATCAAAAAACTAGCTGAACCTGTTTTTTTATGAATCTTGAATACAAGCACTTATTACCCGCTGATTTTGATGCGAATTCACGCGTTTGGATTTACCAGTCGAACCGACTTTTCACTTTAACAGAAGCCATTCGTCTGGAAGAACAGCTGGAGCTTTTTGTACGACAGTGGAAGGCGCATGGAGACCCGGTAAAGGGCTTCGCTACCTTGTTTTTTGGTCAGTTTATTATCCTTATGGCGGATGAAACATCGGTTCATGTAAGCGGATGTAGCACAGATAGTTCCGTACGTTTTATTAAAGAAATTGAACGATTGTTCGGAGTCAATTTATTTGATCGACAATTACTGGCGTTTCTAAAAAATGATAAAATCCAGGTGGTACCCATGAATCAGGTCGACTATGCCCTTGAGAATGAACTGTTGACTGCGGATACTTTGTACTTCAATAATACAGTACTAACCAAAAAGGAACTGGAGGAAAACTGGATTATACCTGTTCGGTCCAGCTGGCTTTCCAGAAAACTTCCACTGGCCCGTTAGATTTTTCCCTGCCCCGGCACAATAGGTCTCACCGGGCGGACATTAAATAAATAAGTAGCGCTAATACGCAGATTTCTGGTTTGTGTAGTTCCGATGCTATTTACACGGAAATTACTGCCGACCGTAGTATTATTGTATCCCTGCTGAATGAATGGATCAATAACAGCCATCGCCATAACCAGCTTTTTATTAAAGAACTTCCGTTGGGTGGCAAAATGCATCGACACATTGCTTCGTACTGTGCCCTGAGGGTTGGCAAACCGGTTATAACCAAGATTCGCTGATACATTCCACAACTCGGCCGGCACATACGTAAAATTAAGTTTACTGTTGACGGATGCCCCATTTCGGTATTTATTTACCCGAATATCGTATTCACTGTATCTGGAAAAATTATACTCTCCGTTCAGGTTAACTCTGAATCCCTTGACCACTTCCATACCCATCCACCCACTGACCTCGTATTCTTGTTTTGCGCTGATATTCTGCCAGGTTATATTTGTTTTACCGCCTTCAACAAGCAGTCGGACAGGAGCAAAAATATTATCAACGATATTATAACCGAGTCCGATATTACCATAGATTTTTGATTTGGAAATACCAGCGGTGAGGTCAAAGTTATGAGAGGGGGATGCGCTCAGTTCTGCATTCCCGAAACGAATGTTGATAGGATCCGTATAGTCGACAGCCGGATTAAGTTCCCTGATTCCGGGTCTACGGATTGCTTTTCGATAAGAAAAGTTCACATTCATATCTGATGGTAATTGCATATAGCTATTCAGGTATGGCAGTAAATTTTCATATCTGTTTCCGGTTTTTTTCTGTTGTGAATAGATGTCAAAGGAATTTCCCGTCACTTCCCACACGGCACCCGATGTAATTGTCCAGCCTTTGCGAATGGTTTGCCGGATTCCCAGCCTGCTGGAAGATATCTGCTGTTGGAAAAGCAGGTCACTACTGATGATGGGAAGTAGTACCAGCATTCCTGCAGCATTCTCGTAATACGTATCCATCGCAATCCTACTTTCTTGTTCAGCCCTGCTAAAGCTGGTTGCCAATATGGTTTTTCCCTTTCCTAAGGGTTTGTCATAAGCTATTCTACCGCTCCAGTTGAACGTTCGGTTTTCCTGATATTGGGCCTGTGTGGAATCCGGCCCCGTTTTGACCCCGGATCCATTGAAATATTGATGAAGAAAATCTTTATCTGTCTGATCATCCGAGAAACTTCCATTCAAAAAAATCCGTAATCGTTCACCTGCTTTTTTTCCTTTATACTGCCAGTTGACACCTGCAGATGGATTCCACGACTGAACATCGGAACCTATATTTCTTTCAGAAAATCGGTAAAGCTCTTCAGACGCATTAAAATTTCTATAGGTGGTTACTCCATTGTTACGACCATCGTTTCCATTCATCATCAATTGTACCCCTACATTGTTTCGGGCATTGTGATCATATTCTATATTAAGCGAAAGATTTGGCCGGGTAGATTTATTAATATTGTTATTGGATGTTCGGAGCGAATTGGTTGAGTCTTTGTAAAAGTTCTGCCGGTAACCCGAGCTGATGCTTTTGTATGTATTCATGCTTACACCTGCATTGAATGAGATAACCAGCCCTTTTCTTCTGTAGTTCAGACTGTTGTTCACCCCTGCTTCTCCCCTGCTGCCTGTGTAAAGATTAGACCTGCCGGTAAAACCAACTTTCCCTTTTCGGGTGATGATGTTGATGACTCCACCCGGCTCGTTTGCAAATTGTGGTGGAGGATTCGACATCAGCTCAATTTTTTCCACCATACCTCCCGGAAGAGATTCCAGGAAGTCACTTAGTTGCTGACCATTCAATTCAATGGGTTTTTCGTCGATCAGTATTCTGGGTTCCCTACCCCTTACAGATACACGACCATCCGGATCCGTAGTAACCAACGGCATGGTTTTCAAAAGATCTGAAGCATTTGAACCGGCACTTAGCGGAGACTCTGCAACATTCAGCACGATATTACCATCTTTCGTCTGGATCATCGGTTTTTCTGCATAAATGACTACTTCATCCATCAGTGTGCTGCCAGCTTTCAGCAATAACTCGCCCAATAGTATCTCTTTCCGGGAACTATAAATGTGAAGACTGTCGATCCGTAAAACTGAAAATCCGGTGAAAGTTAAAGTAAGCGTATAATAGCCGTCGGATAAAGCATCAAAACTAAACAGGCCAAATTTGTCTGTAGTAGCGGATCGGGTAGTTCCGGTGGCTGCCGACTGCAATTCAATACTTGCACCTGTCAGTGGTTGTCTGTTTACTGAATCTATCAATACACCTTCGATAATCCCATCCTTCTGCTGGGAAAAACCAGGCAAAAAAGATAAAAAGACAAGACTGGCTATGAAAAAAGCTTCTTTCAACACAATAAAAATAATTCAATATCTTATTCGATGCTCATTTCATGACAAACTGTCACGGAAACGATGTAATTTTGTAATTCAAAGTTGTAAGCATGAACGATTTACTCCTTAATAAAGTACATGATGAGTCCCGGCAGGGAGAGGCGTATGCTCCGGATGTGGTTACCGGTGACTATTCGAGGCGATTTTACATAGAGAGTTATGGGTGCCAGATGAATTTTTCGGATAGTGAAATCATCGCTTCCATTTTACAGGAAGAAGGGTATGGGGCTACACGCATAGTGGAAGAAGCTGATCTGGTTTTATTAAATACCTGTTCCATTCGGGAGAAGGCGGAGCAGACAGTGCGCAAGCGTTTGGGAGAGTTCAGGCATCTCAAACAGAAGAAACCAGGAATGCTGGTGGGTATGCTCGGCTGCATGGCAGAACGTCTTAAGTCTCAGCTGCTGGAAGAGGAAAAACTGGTGGATCTGGTAGTAGGCCCGGATGCATATCGAACCCTGCCTTCTCTGATCAGCCAGGCTGATGACGGACAGAAAGCCGTTAATGTTTTATTAAGCCGGGAAGAAACCTACGCTGATATCGCACCTGTTCGGCTGAATACCAATGGTATCACTGCGTTTGTAAGTATCATGCGAGGCTGTAACAATATGTGTGCTTTTTGTGTGGTGCCTTTTACCCGAGGGCGGGAACGCAGCAGAGATGCTTATTCTATTGTTGCGGAATGCAGGGATCTGGCAGAGAAAGGATACAGGGAGGTAACTCTGCTTGGACAGAATGTGGATAGTTATTACTGGCAGCATCCGGAAACCGGTGAAAATGTAACATTTGCCATGTTGCTGGACCGGGTAGCCCGGATCAGCCCGCTTTTACGAGTGCGTTTCAGCACCTCTCATCCAAAGGATATTACCGATGAAGTGCTGTTTACTATGGCAGCCCATGAAAACATCTGTAAATACATTCATTTACCGGTTCAAAGCGGTTCTACACGTATTCTGCAACTGATGAACCGTACGTATACCCGTGAATGGTATCTGGCAAAAGTGAAACGAATCCGGGAGATTATGCCCGATTGTGGGATTAGTTCTGATATCATTGCTGGTTTTTGTACAGAAACGGAAGAGGATCACCGGGACACTGTGGATGTAATGGAGAAGTCTGCTTATGATTTTTCTTATATGTTCATGTATTCTGAACGACCGGGCACTTTGGCCGCACGTCGCTATGTGGATGACGTTCCTGCTGATGTTAAAAAAAGAAGGTTGGAAGAGATTGTAGCCACTCAGAATCGACTTTCTCTGGAGAGTAATCAGAAAGATATCGGCAAGACATTCAGGGTTTTGATAGAAGGTGATTCCAAGCGGAGTAAGCAGGACTGGATGGGGCGGAACAGTCAGTATAAAGTGGTTGTTTTCCCCAAGATGGACCGGCAACTTCAACCGGGCGACTATGTGGATGTGCAAATACATTCCTGTACACAGGGCACTTTATTAGGAAACTTAATTGGATAAAATGGATCAGCAACAGATCAAAAATCGGTTCGGCATAATTGGAAACTCTCCTGCGCTGAATTATGCGTTGCAGGTTGCTGAACAAGTGGCCAACACTGATCTTACCGTGCTGATATTTGGTGAAAGCGGTGTAGGTAAAGAGGTTTTTTCCCAAATCATACATGCACTTTCTTCCCGTAAACATAACTCGTTCATAGCCGTTAACTGCGGTGCTATTCCGGAAGGCACTATTGATTCCGAATTATTTGGCCATGAAAAAGGATCCTTCACCGGTGCTTCTGAGGCCAGAAAGGGATATTTCGAAACCGTAAACGGAGGAACCATATTTCTGGATGAGATCGGTGAAATGCCTCTGGGTACACAGGCCAGATTGCTCCGGGTTCTGGAAACAGGTGAATACATCCGTGTAGGATCGTCAAAGGTACAGAAGACAGATGTACGGGTGATAGCAGCTACCAACAAGGATTTGTTGCAGGGAACCCAGAATGGTAAATTCAGGGAAGATCTTTATTACCGGTTAAATACAGTGCCCATTCGTGTTCCGGCATTACGGGACCGGAAAGAGGATATAGTTTTATTGTTCCGAAAGTTCACTACAGATTTTGCAGAAAAATACAGGACCAGTCCGATTCAACTGGATGAGGAAGCGCGACAGCTGCTGACTGCATATCCCTGGCCGGGTAATGTTCGGGAGTTGAAGAATATGGCAGAACAGGTCTCTGTTCTCGCAAAAGAAAAGCTGGTAAATGCTTCAGAACTCCGTCGTTTTTTACCAGAAATCAGAACGCAATCGATGCTGCCTGTTCTGGCACCCGCTTTTTCGGGACCACAGGGTCAGCAGGAGTTTTCTTCTGAACGGGACATCATGTACAAGTTATTTTTTGACATGAAAAAGGATGTGACGGAACTGAAGAAAATGTTTCTTGAAATTCTGCATAACCCTTCTGCAGCACCTGCTGCCGCTGCCTATGCGAGAGAATCGCTTCTGCAGGAATTCCCCGCTGTTCAGCATCATGAGGCATCACTGGTTCCGGAGTCTGTTCAGCCCATGCTGGTAAACACCTCTGATGAGATACATGAGCATATTGAAGTGGAGGAATCCCTGAACATCGTGGACAAAGAGAAAGAACTGATTGAGAAAGCACTTAAAAAGCATAAGGGGAAGCGAAAGGATGCCGCTACGGATCTGGGAATCAGTGAGCGGACCCTATATCGCAAGTTAAAAGAATACAACATTGAAGAATGAAGCACAGAGTACTTCTTTTGATATTGGCCATGATGAATATTTACGGTACCTGCAGGCTATCCCTGAGGGATGTGTCTATTCCTCCCAATGTTAAAACCGTAAAAGTGAATTTTATTGAGAACAGGGCACGGTATATCAATCCCCAGATAAGTCCCCGGCTAACGGATAAACTTCGTCAGAAGATCATCAGCCAGACACGGCTCTCACAAACCAACAGTGAAGCGCACTATGAAATATCCGGGACGATCACAGATTACAGCGTTAATACGTCCGGTATATCACAGCAACAAGTAGCCAGTAACAACCTGAATGTAACGGTACATATTGTTTTTGTGAACAGACTGGATGAAAAAATGAATTTTGAGGCCGATGTGTCCCGAAGTTTTCCCTTTTCTGCTACCCAGTCGCTGACCCAGGCTGAATCGGCCTTAACAGACCAGATCATCAACAATCTGGCAGATGAGATCTTTAATCGTATTTTTTCCAATTGGTAACGTGTATCTTCAGATCATGAAAACAAGGTGGAACTATTTGGCAGAATGGTTGCTGGATTCAAATGAAACCGGATCGCTCACGGTCAGTCAGGTTTCTGACTGGGCTGAGTCCTACCCTTTTTCGGCGCCTCTGCATTTTCTTCATTCCTTTTTGGTACAAAAGGAATCAACGACCGGCAGAAATGAAGTTTTACATGCCCGTGCCTCCGCTTATTTTTCGAATTCCCTCTGGTTTGAACATCAGATGGAAAATGCCGACAAAGAGCTCTGGGATCCACAACCTGCTGAATCCAAATCGATGGAATCAATGGCATCGGAGGATACCCGGGAACTTCTGTTTGAGCCCCTTCATATGGTGGATTATTTTGCCTCTCAGGGTATCAAAGTTTCAGGTTTTCTGGAAAATAAAGACCAAATTTCGGTTAAACTAAAAAGTTTTACGGAATGGTTACGAACCATGAAACGCATACATCCGGAAAAAATCCCCGAGTCCATTGATCAAAAGGAAGAGCAACGGATCAGAGAAACGGCTGAAATTTCTAATATTGCCGGAGCCGTTGTTACTGAAACAATGGCTGAAGTATGTTTACAGCAGGGATTGACCGAAAAAGCCATCGATATTTATAGGAAATTAAGTTTGCTTGATCCCGCTAAAAGTGCTTATTTTGCAGGTCTTATCAAAAAAATAACCGAAAATCGTTGATATGTCTATTCTTTTTCTGATCCTGATTATTCTATCCTGTGTTCTGCTGGGCCTGATTGTTCTGATTCAGAACCCCAAAGGGGGCGGTCTTTCCGGCACCATCGCAGGTTTCAGCAACCAGTTTATGGGAGTGAAGCAGACAACAGATGTGCTTGAAAAAGGCACCTGGATCATGTCAGGAATTGTAGTGGTACTGTGTCTTGTTTCCGCACTTTTTTTGAACCGTCCTACAGAATCAAATGATATGATTCGCCAGATCAATCCGGGTACAGGTGTTACTGCACCGGCAAAGCCATCGGCTACACCGGTTACTCCGCCTGCTCCTTCAAAATAATTCCTGACTTAGTTTTTTGTTAAACCCTGCCCCTGTGCGGGGTTTTTCTTTATATTTCGGTATGTTCCGTAAATCGCTGCCTGTTTTAGCTATTATACTTGCCCTTGGCGGTATTCTCTATCTTTTCCTCAGTTCTGGTACCGGATTTGAAGGTTCCACAGGAAAAGATATCTTCATTCCCACAAATGTTCGATCAGGCGCTGAAGTGTTGGATTCCGTCAGGTCTCAGGTTCAGGTAAAGCATGAATGGCTGCTAAAGGGTTTGATGAAACTGAGTGGCTATGAGAAGCGAATGAAACCGGGACGATACAGAATTCGAAAAGGCATGAGCCTGTTTTCCATTTTCAGGAAATTATATACTGGGCGGACAGATGCCCTGGATCTTGTTCTTAATAAATTTCGGACAAAAGAACAGTTAGCCGGTTATCTGGGGAGAAAACTCGAACCCGATTCAATTGCGTTCATGCAGTATTTATCAGCTATTGATTCCGTTCAAACACTCGGGCTGGATACACATTCCATCTTAACGATTGTTATACCTGACACGTATTCGGTTGACTGGAACATATCCGTTCCCCGGTTTATGCGTCGGATGGCCGTTGAAAGAGATCGATTCTGGACAACTGAGCGGAAAGCAAAAGCAGATAAGCTGGATCTCACGCCCGAACAGGTATATGTTCTTGCATCCATTATTGAAGAGGAAACCAACCAGCAGGATGAAAAGCCAATCATCAGCAGTGTTTATCTCAACCGGATGAAGCGGAACATGACATTAGGGGCAGATCCTACTGTAAAATATGCCTTACGCGATTTTACAATTAAGAGGATAACATTTAACCATATACGAAAAAGTTCTGCATCACCGTATAATACATATACGCACAAAGGGTTGCCACCCGGTCCGATCTGTACGCCTTCCCGTAAAACACTGGAAGCGGTGCTAAGTACTCCGGAAACCAACTATCTGTTCTTTTGTGCCCGTCCGGATTTTTCCGGTTATCACGCTTTCGCGTCAACCGAAAAAGAACATTTCCGAAATGCCAGAGCCTTTCATAAAGCGCTAGATAGTCTTTCCATTAAATGATGCTTAAACCGGACCATATAAAACGTTTTCTGATTAGCCGAACACCCGTTGCTTTTCTGATCCGAAAGTCTAAACAATGGTCGTTACCCGGTTTTGAAGGTATCCCTATATATGATGTTGTTCGTTTTTTTGCGCAACAGATGCAACATGTGGGTCTGAATGAGAGAGCGGCTTCTATTTCCTTTAATTTTTTATTGGCTATTCCGCCATTAGCTATTGTGATGTTCACCATTCTGTCTCATTTACCATGGGCCTCCCCTCTTTACCAGGAAGCCCTGAAGCTGGCAGAACGGATAGCCCCGGATAACAATACTTTCCGAATCATTAAAAGTATTATCGATGATTTTTTCAGACCAGACGGCAGTCTAGTTTCCATTGGTCTGATCGTTTCGTTGTTTTTCTCCTCCAATGCGGTTATTACAATCATGTACACGTTTAACCGGTCTATGCTGCATATTGAAGTTGAAAAACGGAACTTTCTTCAAATAAGACTGGAGGCAATAAAGATAACCATACTGATTATAGTGATCATTATTGCCACGATGATTATATTGGTGACACAGGGTACCATGCTCGACTTTATTCGGCGGAAATTATCGGTCAGTGACCAATCGCTGAGCTGGGTTGTTGAAACGATCCGCTTTCTGGCAACTTTTCTAATGATCTTTTTTGCCGTTGCATTAATATACAGATATGCACCAGCGGTACAGAAAAAATGGAAACTGGCCTCCCCCGGTGCGTTGCTTTCCACGTTTATGATTATTGGATTTACCTATCTTTTTTCCTACTGGGTTAACAATTTTGCTTCTTACAACAAGGTGTACGGATCTGTAGGCAGTCTGCTCATTCTGATGTTACTGGTTTTCTTCAATTCGCTGATGCTGCTAATTGGTTTTGAATTAAACGTAAGTATCAATTCACTGAAATCAATTGCCCGTAAACGGCACCAGGGGGAGAAAACGGCTCATCCGGCTGATCCTGCATCTATTTGAATTCCATGGCAAAATTTTGGTACGTGGAATAGTATTTACTTTGACTTGTTGGTATATTTGACAATCGGATGCAACAGATTATGTCGAGACCCTATATTCTTGAAGAAGCAAACTGGCAGCAGATAAAGACGATTTCGTACGATGTGGCCATTCTTCCATGGGGTGCAACGGAGGCGCATAACTTCCATCTTCCTTACGGTACCGATAATATTCAGGCAAAATATGTTGCCGGTGAAGCAGCACGACTGGCCTGGGAGAATGACATTCGCTGCATAGTATTGCCAGGCATTGATTACGGAGTTAATACGGGTCAACTCGATATTCCGCTCTGTATGAATATGAATCCTTCTACCCAGCTGATGATTCTGAAGGATCTGTGTACCATACTGGTGCTTCATAAAATCCCCAAACTGGTAATTCTGAACGGACATGGAGCCAATCAGTTTACCTCCATATTGCGGGAACTGGCCGGACTATTCCCCCAATTGTTTATTTGTGTAGTGAACTGGTATCAGGCAGCTCCCAGAAATGCTGTTTTTGAAAAATCCGGGGATCATGCAGACGAACTGGAAACCAGTGTGATGATGCATCTTGCTCCTGCATTGGTTCAGCCGCTTGAAGTGGCAGGGAATGGTGCTACAAAGAGCTTTTTAGCAGAAGGATTCCAAAGAGGCTGGGCCTGGGCTCAGCGACCATGGACGATGATAACGGAAGATACCGGTTCCGGAGATCCCTCCCTTGCCACTCCTGAAAAAGGGAAGAAATTTCTGGAAATGACCACCGAAAATATTGCCCGATTTTTGGGTGAAATCGCCGGAAAATCACTTGAAGAACTGATTGGATAAACGACTGATACAATGAAAACTTTTCTCTCGTTCGTAGTGCTTTTATGTACCTCTGTATTTTCATCTGCCCAACATACCACTCTCCTTACGGGCAGCGTCCGAGATGCTGCCGGTAAAGCAGTTACCTCTGCTACCATTACCGTGGTCCATACCGGACAGCAGATGGTGACCAACCAACAAGGTAGTTTTTCGATCCCGGGATTCGGAAAAGAGGATCTAGTGGTATCGATAACAGCAGATGGGTTTTCGTCGCGACTGGATACCTTCAGGGTGGGTCAGACACGGGAGTGGATCATCATTCTGGCTCCTTCCTGGAGGGAGCTTGATCAGGTAGTGGTAAGTGCCGAAAAGAAAGAAGCCAGTTCCATTCAGATTCCCGGCGCGATCACCTCCTTCAATACCAGGCAAATCAAAGAAATGCGTCTTTGGAATCTCAGTGGATTATCCGGAATGGTTCCCAATCTTTATTCAGCCCATTCGGGCGACCAGCGTAATGTAACCTCTATTCGCGGACTGGCCACTACTTCCTATGAACAGGCAGTTACCACCTATATTGATGGGGTTAGCCAGTTCAATCTCGATACCTACATGCCTCAGTTATTTGATGTGGAACGTGTTGAAGTATTGCGTGGACCAAAGGGAACTCTTTATGGGAGGAATGCACTTGGAGGAGTCATAAATGTAATTACCAGGAAACCCACCAACCGGTTCAAAGGTTCTGTTGAAGCTTCCACCGGAAACTTTGGACTGAAAAGAGTTGGAGCAGCTGTTCGGTTTCCAATATGGAAAGATCGCCTTTATATCGGTTCTTCAGCATTGTATGAGGAAAACGGAGGCTATTTCACCAATGTATTTAACGGAGCAAAATACGACCGCCAGCGACAGATATACGGCAATCATTATGTTAAGTATTACGGGGGAGAACGCTTTATTGCCACGTTAAATGTGAAACACCAGTTCAATCGCAACGGCGGTCCTTTCCCGCTGGCTCCGAATCTTGCTGCTGCGTTTGCTGAACCGTTCAAATTGAACCAGAACAGTACAACAATGATGCAGGATGACAATGTAAATGCATCTTTATCGCTTCAATACCTTACATCAAAAGGTTTACGTATCAGTGGACAGACTGCATGGCAGCAGAATTATCGTTTTTATCGTACACCCGTTGATGCCGATTTTTCACCACTGGATGCCATCAGCATCGTCAATAATTACGGAAGAGCGTTCAACAATGTTCAGGTAGTTACGCAGGAATTCCGGGTACAATCGGCAAAAGACAGTAAGGTAGACTGGACGGCCGGTGCCTATATGTTCTATCAGGATAATCCCGTCAAACAGGGAACCCGTTTTGGAAATCAGGCGGAACTGCTTGGCATACCGGACAAGAATTTCACACTCGTAAGCACCAATATAGGCCGTAATAATGGTACAGCACTGTTTGCTCAGGCCTCCTGGCCAATCACAAAAAACGTTCAGCTCATAACCGGTTTACGGTTTGATGCGGAGAAACGTTCTATGCGTATTTCAGGAGTGTATCAAAAAGATCCAGGTATCGAATTTCCCACACAAAGAGATAGCGCAGCGTCTGCCCGATTTGAGGCAGTATCTCCTAAACTGGGACTTCATTGGAAGCCCAGCGATGTTCAGTCACTTTATCTGATGTATAGCAAAGGGTTCCGTGCGGGAGGATTGACTGCTCTGGGATCTGATCCTTCCCAACGACCACTGGCAGGGTATTCGCCTGAACACAGTCACAATATTGAGTTAGGCTGGAAAGTGCAGACCGCTGAAAATACCATACGGTTACAGACTGCAGCCTTTTATAGTTTTGTACGAAGGGCACAGGTTCCAACCCTTATACTCCCAGATGCGGTAACCATCATCCGAAATGCAGGTAAAATGGACAGTAAGGGAATGGAAGTATCAATGGAAGCCAATGTTCTGGAGGGACTGGAACTTATCTATCAGGGTGGATTAACGGATGCCCGGTTCACTGAACTTTCCTTACCTGAAAATGATAAAATGAAAAGCTTTGACGGCAACCGTCAGATATTTACCCCATCTTATACCTCGGCCATGATCAGCCAGTATTCGATATCATTAAGTGAAAAAAATCCCAGAAGATTGATTCTTCGAATGGAATGGCAGACTTTTGGAAAGCAATATTTTGATTTGAAAAATCAGATTCGACAGGATCCTTATGGATTGCTAAATTCACGGGTAGCACTACAATTCGAAAAAATAGAACTGTCGGTATGGGGTAGAAACTTAACCAATAAGGTTTATACTGCTTATGGATATGATTTCGGAGGTGTGTATCTTGGAAACCCGCGGTTATTGGGAGCAACGGTAGAGATGCAGTTATAAGAGCATCCGACGGCAGCAATTACATTTGTTATGTACTCTCAGAAGCTTAAAATACTCTCTGGGAGTGCAACCGCAGCATCTTGTAAAAGATCGGATAAACGTTGTGCGGGAATTAAATCCTGCCTTATATGCAACTGCTTCCAGTGTCCAATGATGATATTCCGGGAGTTCCAGTAAAGATTTAAAGTAATTAACCCGATACATATTTACAAATTCATTGAAATTCATTTGATGAGCCTGGTTAATGAAAGCCGATAATGCCGGTACATTGATGCCTGTCATCGACGCCATTTCCTGCAAGGTAAAACAGGGTTTCAGATATGGCTTTTTGTCATTCATGAAATGCTCAATGTACGATTGGTAATCTTTCCTTTTTACGGAAAGCCTTTTATCTACGAGATAATCCGGAATATGAACCATAGTTGTTTGGGGTGTAGAATTCAACCATATTATCAACCGTATGAAAATAATTCAAGTCTTTTTAAACCAGCATTATCTACGTCGCTGCTTTGTTCAAAAAATGCAATCTGAAACAGATGAATTTGTCTATGATTTTGTTGACGAATCATATTTTGATCGTAAGTGCTGACAAGAAATGGCGACAAGCAGTCAATGCTTTTAGTTTTCCATTTTTTTGCTGGATTTTGGAAAAAGATTAATTTTGAAGGGCATAAAACAACCCATAATCGGGATGTAGCGCAGCCCGGTAGCGCGCTTCGTTCGGGACGAAGAGGCCGCTGGTTCGAATCCAGTCATCCCGACTAAAGGTGGCAAAATGCCGCCTTTTTTTTGTACATTATTCAGTATAAACAGGTAACTTCCTGTTACATTTATTAAGGATATGAAAACTAGAAAGAATTGGTCTGCAGCATTTTTACTTCTATTTAGTCCACTATTCTATCTTGCCTGTACAAAGGAAGATACTCCTTCGCCAGTTACTGAGCAGTTTGTTTCCTGGACCATTAATGGCGTGCAGGGGCGTCTGGCAACACCCATTGACAGTATCAGTCAGTTTGTACAGGGAAATTCAACCTATATCTACGGATTAACCAAGCCAACCCCCATCACAGCTTTTGGGGTAGCTTTTGAAGGTGTCAAACCCGGAACCTATCCCGCTCGTTATTATGGAGTTTTTGTTGGAGGAAAGTATTATGTACCCACTACAACACCTGTGCAGGTGATCGTTACTTCCTATGGAGCAGCAGGGCAATTTATCGAAGGGACATATTCCGGGAACGTGAAAGATTCAGTAACCTCTGTTGTGTTTCCGGTAAGCGGTAGTTTCAGAGTCAAAGCGAATTAACTCGTATTCCAAGTCCTGGAAGAGTTGCCTCAAAGCCAATCTCTCCAGTTTCGTTATACACCAGGTTTTTTGCCAGATCTTCTTCAAGTAGTAGAGGCCCATCCGCATCCAGATAATCAGCCATTGGTTTTAAATGAGCAAGAGCTGCAGATCCTATACTGCTTTCATTCATACAACCCAGCATTACCTGAAGGCCAAGTACACGCGCTTCCTTTATCATTCTTCTGGCAGGTGTAATACCACTGCATTTGGTTAGCTTGATGTTGATTCCGTGGAAATGATCTTTACATCGTTTTACATCCGTTTCACCAACACAACTTTCATCTGCTATTAGAGGTATGGGAGAAAGCTTCATAAGTTGTTGCATGCCTTCCCAATTATCTTTTGCCAGTGGTTGTTCGATAAGTTCTATATCTAACTCTTTGAGAAAAGGTAATTTTTGTATAGCCTCGTCAAGAGTCCAGGCTGCATTTGCATCCACCCTGATTTTTGCAGAGGTTTGCTTTCTGAGGGATTGGAGCATAGCAATATCCCCATCAAACCCTACTTTGACTTTATAAACAGGCCAGGGGCATTCTTTCATTTTTTGAATCATTACTTCCGGGGTGTCTATCCCGATCGTGTAGTCTGTCACTGGGCCGGTCTGAGGATCCAGTTTCCAGAGAGCATATAGAGGTTTTCCGGTTATTTTACCCCAAAGGTCCCATCCAGCCATATCCAGAGCACAAACAAGAAATGGATTTTTAGGAAACAGATGATGCAGGAAATGCCAGAATCGTTCCGGATCTGTAAGAGCAAAACGTTCAAGCGCTGTTTTTTTTGCCTCCAGATCGGCAGTCATTTTATCAGTGGTGATATCATAATACGCAATGGCAGGAGCTTCACCGTAACCTTTCAGTCCTTTCCATTCTAACTCCACTACAAAGGTTGGCTGATGCGTTTTTGTTCCTTTAGAAATAGTAAAAGGGTGCCTGAATTTGAGTTGTTTCTGGAAAGTAGTTGCGATCATGCTCTGCCACTTGTTCGAATCATGTATGATAATGTTGAATTGAATGCTTCATTGGCATTCAATTTTTCAAGGCACAAATGTAACCGATATTGCCAGTAGTGTTTTGAATTTGCCGGAATATTAATCCGTTCTTCTTCAGGATTTTCCCTTCTGAGTAACTCATCCATTCCCAGCAGATCCTGAATCTGAAAAACAGACCACATGGCTGGAGAATATAAATGTTGCCAGACAATCGCTTTATTGATCCACGCTTCACAATGTGCAGGAGCTTCCCCGTACTGCCCCATTTCGTGTTGAAAAAATTGCTGTGTCCTGTTTCTTTCTTCTTCCCACCAACCACGGATAGTACTCATATCATGGGTAGAAGGGGTCACAACAGACAGATAAGGCGCGTCCTGAACCCGTGAAAATGAATTGCCATGTTTCTTGGGCATTCGCTGGATTTCAAGGGATAGAAAACCTAATTGCTCCATAACATCCGGAACACAGGCGGGTACCAGGCCGAGGTCTTCACCACAGATCAGCATATCGCTGGCTTTTTTCAGTGCCGGTAATTTCTCCATGGCTTCTTTGCGCCAGAAATCGTCCTGACGCTGAAAGAAATAATTAATGTATAATGGAGCCAGTTTTTGTTTTACATCGGTATCAAGATGTCGGAATGAAGACGTTTTTTCCATGTGAAAACGGAAATGGAAAACCTGCTTTCCTTCTCTTAGTTCAGTGAATAAAATTACATTGGAAATCAGATCGAACAATCCATTCCGTATGCGCAGATTTTCTTCATCCTGCTTATAGTTTTCAAAATATTTTTCTACTTTTTTCTGTGTATCGAATGCAGGTTTGAGTTCATAGAATCCATTTTTTCTGTCAACGAGAAATGGCTTGAATTTTCTTTCCTCAGAACCAAAATGTTCCCACAACACCGCATCGGTTATGTAGGGCTGACAAAATCGTTGTTGATCCAGACATAAACCGATCGCTTCAAATTCCTCCGGTAGCAATGGAATGGACGGTACGAAATGACCCATTATTCCTTCCACTGCATGAGAGGGGATGGACCAGATCCGAAAAAAACCGAGGATGTGATCGATACGAAAAGCATCGAAATACCGACTCATCTGTTCAAACCGGCGTTTCCACCAATGGTAATCATCCAGTTTCATTTTTTCCCAATTATAAGTTGGGAAGCCCCAGTTTTGGCCCTTCACGGCAAAGTCATCAGGAGGAGCTCCTGCCTGCAGATCCATGTTGTACAAATCGGGAGATACCCATGCATCTACGCCGTTTCGATTTACGCCTATTGGTATATCCCCTTTTACGATAATACCATTTTGGTTAGCATAATCATGTGCTTTCTTTAGTTGAACATGCAGATGGTACTGAAGAAAGTAATGAAATGCAATTTTATCATAATGCTTTTGTGTGGGTGCTGAAAGTTCT
>CANHUD010000010.1 GCA_947463665.1 Sphingobacteriales bacterium | reverse complement strand
GCTGTGCGAGTTCGGGGCGGTCATTGCTGATGGCATCGTTTACCTCTTTCGCCGGATCTGTTTTCAATGACTGTTCTTTTCTGACAACGCGGGCGGCAGGTTCCGTGTGCTCCTCTTTTTCACGGAAAGCCGGATTGAGCAGCGCATCTACCGGAGGTGGCGTGAGCGTCCGTTGTAAGGGTGGGACCGCTGAAAACGAAAGCGGTTTCGCCTGTTCCGGTTCAGTTTCTTCCTGCCACTGAATAGCGGGGCGGACTCTCTGGCTCATTTCTTCTCTCCTTTCTGCGGCTTCTTTCAATTCCTCCAGCTCCCGTTCCACGTCTGCTTCATTTATTTGGAGCACTGCATATTCTTTTTCCGGTTCTGCCGGGAGCAGCGCCTCTTCAGAATCGCTTTCGGGTAAGGTGAATGTTTCAACTGGTTCCTGGCGGAGAATTTCCGCTTCCAGCAGCCGCAGATTCTCCAGCAACTGGCTGGCGGAAGCATTCCGGCGAAGTTGTTCCAGCATTTTAAGTAGTAAAAGTTCTGCTCTTTCCATAGACAATGGTATTTTTGCCGGGTTGATACAAAGGTAATGTTTATAGAACCACATAATGGCTTATCAAACAGAGGCTGGATAGAAGTCATCTGCGGATCCATGTTTTCCGGTAAGACCGAAGAACTGATCCGGCGGTTAAAGAGGGCGAGAATTGCTAACCAGCGGGTTGAGATCTTTAAGCCATCACTGGATGTTCGGTATTCATCCGATCATCTTGTTTCACATGATGACAACATGATTCGCTCCACAGCAGTTCATCATTCAAACGAAATTCTTATTTTATCCGACGATTTTCAGGTTGTGGGGATCGATGAAGCCCAGTTTTTTGATGAAGGCATCATGGATGTCTGCCAGGTTCTGGCACGTAAAGGCGTCCGGGTGATTGTAGCCGGGCTTGATATGGATTATACAGGAAAGCCATTCGGCCAGATGCCCAATCTGTTAGCTATTGCCGATTACATCACTAAACTGCATGCCATCTGCATGGTCTGTGGCCAGATCGCCAATTATTCGTTCCGAAAATCTGCGTCTGCCGAACAGGTAATACTGGGAGAGAAAGATCTTTATGAGCCCAGATGCCGGATCTGTTTTCAGCAACAGGAGGACTCCGGATCATGATCTATCGTATCTGGGCACTTTTCCGGAAAGACTGGATGCTGGAAATGCGCCAGCAGTATTCGTTTTACGGAGTACTGCTCTATGTGGTATCCACCATATTTATACTGTATCTGGCCATGGAAGCGCCGGATTACCAGACCTGGAATGCGCTGTTCTGGATCACCCAGTTGTTTATTTGTCTGAACGCTGTGGCCAAAAGTTTCCTGCAGGAAAGCCGCGCCCGGATGATCTATTTTTATACGATCAGTCATCCCGTGGAGTACATGCTCTCAAAAATGCTCTACAATGTACTGCTCATGTTCATCATGACTACCGTGAGCCTTATTCTTTATGTTGCTTTCATGGGAGATCCAACTGAACATTTAGGGCAATATGCAGCTATCAGTTATCTTGGCGGACTCGGGCTCAGCCTGGTTTTCACCATGCTGGCCGCTATTGCTTCCAAAGCCATGCAACAGGCATCTCTGATGGCGATTCTTGGATTTCCGGTTATCATCCCCCAGTTGCTTCTGCTCATCCGGTTGTCCAAAGTTGCCTTTGCAGAAACGTTCCGGGATGGGGTTGTTACACAGGTTACCCTCTTGCTGCTGGCCCTGGATGCTGCTATTATAGTGCTATCCGTCATTTTATTTCCGTTTTTATGGAAAGATTAGGGTCAAATGCTACCTTTGCCTCACCATAATCATTATCGGTATGAAGCGTTCGTGGTGGAAAATTCTGAGTGTGGTATTGCTTGTATATACCGTGATAGGCGGGTTGCTCTTGCCCGTGCCGGCACTGCCTCAGTTGCAGGAAACGATCCGCAACCTCTATTTTCATGTATGCATGTGGTTCGCCATGATGATCCTGTTCACCATTTCGGTGATTCAGAGCATTCGGTATCTGCGGACACTGGATCTGCGGCATGACATCAAATCCGGTGCCTATGCCTCTACAGGAGTGGTACTGGGGCTTCTTGGCTATGCCACAGGAGCGATCTGGGCTGCGTACACATGGGCGGATCCAAACAGTGCTGCCTATGCCTCTTTTGGCTCCATCGTACGGGAACCCAAACTGATCGGAGCAGCCATGGCACTGCTGATTTATTTTGCCTATTTTGTTTTGAGGAGTTCCATAACGGATGTTGACAAAAAAGCGCGGGTGAGTGCCGTATACAATGTGTTCGCCTATGCCATGCTTTTCCCATCGATCTGGATCATTCCCCGTCTCCTCCCCAGTCTGCATCCTGGACAGGAAGGTAATCCTGCATTGAATTTCAATGATATTGATGCCCGCATGCGGCTCGTCTTCTACCCTGCCGTAATCGGCTGGACCTTATTAGGCGTATGGATCACTACGCTCAAGATCCGCCTCATCTTACTCACCGAAAAATCATGGCTCCATGCGTAAACTCAACTTTCTCACACTAACACTTGTTCTTATACTTTTAACCCTCGCTGCAACTGCCCAATCAACCCAACCCGCTGAAATGGCCGACAACATGAGAAGTAACGGAAAAATCTACGTAGTTATCGCTGTCATCCTGACGATCCTTGGTGGCCTGATCGCCTATGTGATCCGGCTCGACCGCAAGATCAGCCGGCTCGAAAAAGACAGCCAGTAATTCGGCAAACTCAACGATTCTTATAGTTAACCATCAAAACCAAACGCGCATGTCTGCAGAATACAGTTTCTTTGACGCGGTATGTAACAGTTTCGACAAAGCAGCAGGGTACACAACATTCGACAAAGGCATTCTGGAACAGATCAAGCAGTGTAACTCCGTGTTGCGTCTGCATTTTCCAGTTAAGGTAGGTGACCAGATCGAAGTGATCAAGGCCTATCGGGTTCAGCATTCCCACCACAAACTTCCCTGTAAGGGAGGTATCCGGTTCAGTGAAATGGTAAACCTGGATGAAGTGATGGCACTCGCAGCTCTCATGACGTACAAGTGTGCCATCGTGAATGTACCTTTTGGGGGAGCCAAAGGCGGTATCGCCATCAATCCCCGTCAGTACGACGCCTACACCCTCGAAAAGATCACGCGCCGCTATACTACCGAGCTGGCGAAAAAGAATTTTATCGGTCCTGGAGAAGATGTACCGGCTCCTGATTACGGAACCGGTGAACGGGAGATGGCCTGGATCCTGGATACCTATTCAACGTTGCGCCCGGGAGAAATCGATGCCATGGCCTGTGTAACGGGTAAGCCTGTTTCGCAGGGTGGTGTTCGTGGACGAAGGGAAGCCACCGGACTGGGTGTTTTTTATGGCATACGGGAAGTATGCCAGATGCCCGACCTGATGGCCCGTGTGGGCCTGACCACGGGCGTAAAAGGAAAGCGCATTGTAGTGCAGGGACTGGGTAATGTAGGATACCATACCGCTAAATTTTTCAGCGAGGCCGGAGCATTGGTCACGGGCCTGGCAGAATTTGAAGGCGCGATCTACAACGAGAACGGACTGGATGTGGAAGCTGTTGTTGCACACCGGAAAGCTACCGGATCCATCCTGAATTTCCCGGGTGCTACCAACCTGGCCAAAAATACAGATGCACTGGAAGTGGAATGCGATATCCTGATACCGGCTGCACTGGAAAACGTGATCAACGGAGAAAATGCAGGCCGGGTAAAAGCAAAGATCATCGGCGAAGCCGCCAATGGTCCGCTTACGCCGGAAGCTGATGAAATCCTGACGGAGAAAGGGGCGATCGTGATTCCGGATATGTATCTGAATGCAGGTGGCGTAACCGTTTCTTATTTCGAATGGCTGAAGAACCTGAGTCATGTCCGGTATGGCCGACTCGAAAAAAGATTTACAGAGAACCAGAATAAAAATATGCTGGAGCAGATAGAGGAGCTGACAGGCCGTTCCGTTTCTGAAGAGGCCCGGAAGCTGATTTCTGCCGGTCCGGATGAAGTGGATCTGGTGCGGAGCGGACTGGAAGAAACCATGATCGCAGCCACCCGTGAAATTGTGGAAGAGTGGAAGAAACATCCCGGCATTCGGGACATGCGAACAGCCGCTTTCGTAGTAGCCATTAATAAAGTGGGTACTACCTATACAGAACTCGGTATTTTTCCATAACCTGAATGGTTACATCTTTACAAGGGAGCTTCGGCTCCCTTTTTTTATATGTGCAGCGGCATCTCGGGAAGTACTTTCCATGTTCCCTCTGTCAGTTCGATCAGACAGGCTTCCGCTCCATTGGTCAGCAGCAAAAAAGGAACGGGTAGGGCAATATTATAGCGAAGGGCCTGTAGCAGGACCCGCTCGTTTAGTGGTTGCGACTGTTGTTTACATTCTATCATCATCCAGGGAAGATGGTCTTTACTGTAAACAAGCATATCGAAGCGCTTTTTCATTCCGGAAAGTTCAATTTCTTTTTCCAGAGCGATGAGCGCGGCAGGAAAAAGATGCGTCTGAACAAGCCATTGATACGTGTTTTGACGGACCCATTCTTCCGGTGTGAGCCGTACCCATTTTTTCCGGGCTTCGCAGAAGATCTGGTGAGCTCCGGTCTGCTCTCGGATACGAAACGGATGTTGAGGATAAGAAGGATGGAGCATAGGTGCAAAGTAATCACTAATTTTAGGAGAACAAGGAGGATTATGAACAGCAAAAAAGATATCGTTGAGAACTGGCTGCCCCGTTATACGGGTGAGCAATTGGACAAATTTGGGAGTTACATTTTGCTGACCAATTTTTCCAATTACGTGAAACTCTTCGCCGAATGGCACGGCGTACCGATTACCGGTGAAGACAAGCCGATGCAAACTGCTACCGCTGAAGGCATTACCATCATCAATTTTGGTATGGGCAGTCCAACAGCTGCTACTGTTATGGACCTGCTAACAGCCATTGAGCCCAAAGCTGTTTTGTTTCTGGGCAAATGCGGTGGCCTAAAGAAACGGCACAGCATCGGAGACCTGTTGCTTCCGATTGCGGGTATCCGGGGAGAAGGTACTTCGAATGATTATTTTCCACCGGAAGTTCCTGCCCTGCCGGCATTCGCTCTGCAAAAAGCCATTTCCACCACCATCCGCGATTTTGAACAGGATTACTGGACAGGGCCGGTATACACCACCAACAGAAGGGTCTGGGAGCATGATGAAGAATTTAAGGAATACCTGAAAAAAATCCGTGCATATGCCATTGACATGGAAACTGCCACGATTTTCTCTGTTGGATTCTACAACCGTATCCCCACCGGAGCCTTGCTGCTGATCAGTGACCAGCCTATGGTTCCGGAAGGAGTAAAGACTGAGGAGAGTGACCGGAAAGTAACGGTACAATATGTGGAAAGGCATTTGAAAATTGGTATTGCCTCACTTAAGCAGCTCATCAACAATGGACTTACCGTTAAACATCTTCGCTTCTGATGAGCCTGCCACTGCTGGAGATCCGAAATCTTGCCGTAACCTTTGGGGATAGTAAGGTACTGCATGATATCAGTTTTGATATTCCGAAAGGCAGCATAACGGCTGTTGTAGGAGAATCCGGATCCGGGAAGTCGGTAACGGCATTGACCATTTTGGGCTTGCTCACCGGTAAACAGGTCCAAACTTCCGGAGAACTTATCTTCCATCAACAGGATGGATCTTCATTGGATCTTCTGAAAACAGAGCAACTGACCCTGCAAAAAATCAGGGGTCATAAAATTGCCATGATTTTTCAGGAACCTATGACCTCTCTAAATCCACTCATGCGGATTGGGGAACAGGTAGCGGAAGTACTGAAGACCCATAAAAAACTGACCTACAAAAAATCGCTGGAAGAAACCATCCGTCTTTTCCGGGAAGTACAGCTGCCCGAACCGGAAACGATTGTCCATCGATATCCGCATGAATTAAGCGGCGGACAAAAACAACGGGTCATGATTGCCATGGCGATGAGTTGCGAACCCGACCTGCTAATTGCCGATGAGCCCACAACGGCGTTGGATGTCACCGTTCAGAAAGGTATTCTGGAACTGATACAAAACCTTCAACGCAAAAAGAACACGAGCGTACTGTTTATTACACATGATCTCGGTGTGGTAATGGACATTGCGGATGAAGTAGTGGTATTGTATAAAGGGGACATTGTTGAAAGGGGACCGGCAGCCACTGTTCTTCAAATGCCCGGTCATCCCTACACAAAAGCACTACTGGCCTGTCGACCTGCATTGCATACTCCGGGTTCCCGTTTACCCACAGTGGCCGATTTTATGGAGGGCAGTACAGGTACTCTTAACACTCCTATTCCTGAAAAACCCTTACCGGCCGGGCAGAAGCTGCTGGTGGAGGTAAAAGATTTGCGCGTCTGGTACCCCCGTAAAAAGAACTGGCTTGGAAATCCTGTGACGTATACCAAAGCATTGGATGGCATCAGCTTTCATTTAAAAGAAGGTGAAACAGTGGGTGTGGTTGGCGAATCCGGTTGCGGCAAATCCACATTGGGAAGGGCTCTGCTCCGACTTGTACCTATCCATTCAGGAACTGTAACCGTAGACGGGCTGAATCTTTACCAGCAGACACCAGAGCGTATCCGAAAACTACGTCGGAATAACCAACTCATTTTTCAGGATCCGTATTCATCGCTTCAGCCAAAGCGGACCACCGGAAAATCCATTATGGAAGTGCTACAGGTGCATGGGTTTGGAAAAACCCAGCAGGAGCGGATGGACATAACCGTTGATCTGCTGGAAAAAGTGGGACTCGGTTCATCGTTTCTGCACAAATATCCGCATCAATGCTCCGGGGGGCAGCGACAGCGCATTGGTATTGCACGGGCACTGGCCCTGCAACCCGGTTTTCTGGTGTGCGATGAATCCGTTTCGGCACTGGATGTAAGCGTTCAGGCCCAGGTTCTTAATCTTCTGAATGATTTAAAAAAAGAATACGGATTTACGATTTTATTCATCTCCCACGATTTGTCGGTAGTCCACCACATCAGCGACAGAATACTGGTAATGCACCAGGGCACAATAGTGGAAACAGGAAACGCGGACGATGTATTTCACCGGCCACAGCATCCCTACACCCAACGGCTGCTGGACGCACTGCCCGGCAGAAGGGGGCCAGTCGCAACTTAAATAAAAAATCATACCTTTGCAGCCATTTAGCCAATCATGGACAAATCTGATGCCGTAAGATCAGGTTTGCCTGTTCTTCTGCATTTTCTGATTTGTTTCATGTAGGCGATTGTAAAATTACTGATGCATGAAATTATCCCAGTTTCGATTTGACCTCCCTCTAAACCTTATTGCCCAATATCCCGCTAAAAAAAGGGAGGATGCCCGTCTGATGGTGGTGAACCGGGCTACCGGCAACATGGAGAATCGACATTTCCGTGACATTCTTGAGTATTTCGACGACAAGGACGTCTTCGTGGTAAACAATACAAAGGTATTTCCCGCGAGGATGTACGGAAAGAAAGAAAAAACGGGAGCACGTATTGAAGTATTCCTGCTTCGGGAGCTGAATAAGCAGAACAGATTATGGGATGTGATCGTAGATCCTGCCCGGAAAATCAGGGTAGGAAATAAACTATATTTTGGCGACACAGATGAACTGGTAGCAGAAGTCATTGACAATACCACCTCAAGAGGCCGGACCATTCGCTTTTTATTTGATGGGCCTGAAGAGGAATTTAAGGCAGTCCTGAATTCTATGGGGGAGACACCCCTTCCCAAATACCTGAAGCGCAAACCAGAAGAAGAAGATAAAGAACGATTCCAGACGGTTTATGCCAAGCATGAAGGTGCGGTAGCTGCGCCAACTGCCGGGCTGCATTTCAGTGTAGAGCTTATCAAGCGACTGGAAATTAAAGGTATCCGTTTTGCAGAACTCACCCTTCATACAGGGCTGGGCACATTTCGTACCATTGAAGTGGAGGATCTCAGCAAGCATAAAATGGATGCGGAGTATTATCGAATTGAAGACAATGCCTGCAAGATTGTGAACAAGGCCAAATTGGAAGGGCACCGTATCTGTTCGGTAGGAACAACTACCATGAGGGCGTTGGAAACATCCTTTACTGCAGAAAAACTGCTGAAGCCATCAGAGGGATGGACAAACATCTTTATTCATCCGCCCTACAACTTTAATATTGCGGATTCGCTGATCACCAACTTTCATTTACCAAAGACCAGCCTGCTCATTATGGTTTGTGCCTTTGCCGGCTATGATTTGGCCATGGAAGCATATAAGAAAGCGATCAAAGACAAATATCGTTTCTTCAGTTATGGGGATGCCATGCTGGTAATCTGATTTGTTTTACTTATGATAAAAAAAGAGAGGCTGCCTTTTGGAGACAGCCTCTTTTTTTTATAGTCCGAAAATGCCGGAGTTCAACAGCTGGAGTGCCTGAACCTTATGCTTTGATTCAATCAGGATCGATACATTATGAGGCGTTGCACCGAAACTCACCATACCGACAGGAATATCTGTGAGCGCTTTGAAAAGATCAGCCAGTATTATTTTGGAGGCTGCCATCTGGTCACCAACAATAGCAATGATGGTCTGATCGGTCAGTACCTCTACCTCTCCAAATGGCTCCAGTTCCCGAATGATCTCCTGGAGATGCGTTCCATTGTCTATTGTAAGGGAGACTGCTACTTCCGATGTAGTGATCATATCAATAGGTGTACGGTATTTTTCAAACACCTCGAAGATCTTACGCAAAAAGCCATAGGCCAGCAGCATGCGGCTGCTTTTGATGCGTACCACGATAATACCATCTTTTGCAGCAACAGCTTTTACACCCTGAGCACCGGATTCTACCTCAATCAGCGTTCCCTTTGCCTCCGGTTGCATGGTATTCAGCAGTTTCACCGGAATCTGGTACATCTGTGCTGGCCAGATGGAAGCAGGATGGAGTATTTTCGCTCCGAAATAGGCTAATTCTGCCGCTTCATCAAAACTGAGCCGATCAATGGCTACGGTTTTGTTTACCACGCGCGGGTCATTGTTGTGCATACCGTCGATGTCTGTCCATATTTCACAGACCGACGCTTTTACGGCTGCGGCAATCAGGGAAGCGGAATAATCACTACCACCCCGTTTAAGGTTGTCGACTTCTCCCCTTGCGTTCCGGCAGATGTAGCCCTGTGTAACGAACATTTTCTTTCCGGAATGCTGGGCCAGGAGCTGCATTATTTTTTCCCGGATAACCGGCACCTGCGGTTCATCATGGCTGTCGATGCTCATGAATTCCAGCGCCGGGAGGAATACATGATCAACGCCCTGTTCTTCCAGATAAATGCAGAACATTTTTGTGCTCATCAATTCACCCTGCGCAAGGATATCCTTGTTCAGCGCCTCATTGAAAGATATCTTAAGAATGATGTTCAGAAATTCAAAATGCTCACTGATTACTGCAGTTGCTTTGGCCCTCATGGCCTCTTCTTTCAGCAAATCCTGAATGAACTGTTTATAATGAAGTTCCAGTTTGACGATGATCTCTGCCGCTTTAGATTTATCACCTGCCAACAATGCATCACCTATGGACACCAGGGTATTGGTAGTTCCACTTAGGGCACTGAGGACAACGATCACCGGTTCATCGCCACGGGTAACCAAACGGGCTACATCGTGCATGCGCTCTGGTTTTCCAACGGAGGTACCTCCGAACTTCATTATTTTCATGTATGTGTAATTTGGGTATGCAAAGGTACGGATTGTTCAAGCTGAGTTCAGTTCTACTGAGGGAACACGATTGAAAATTTTTCTGCAATCGATTGCAGATCACTGACCACAGCAGGCAGTAGCGGTATGCCGGTTGCTTTTCGCAGCGCCTCCATTTCCCGTTCCGGATCTCCGGGCACCAGTACCTTTTGTGATGGATCGATCGGTTGCGCATTCCTGAACCTTCTCAGCCACTGGTCCATGTCTGCTTTGAATACCTCCGCCGGGCGGAAAGCATCGATCCGCATAGCTCCAAAAAAATGACCCAGTCCTTTACCGGGTGCATTTTCCGGCATGGGAACATAGGCAGGGAAAGGCGGTGCCCATGGCCCGAAACTGGCACCGCTGAGTACTGCAGAGAGAATATCCACGATGGCCCCCAGTGCATACCCTTTATGACTGCCATGTTCCCGATCGCTGCCGAGGGGCAGTAAAGCCCCACCCTGTTTCAAGGCATGTGCGTCTGAACTGGACTTCCCCTGCTGATCCTGTATCCAGCCAGCGGGTGCCTCTAAATTTTTACGCTGAAGGATCTCCAGTTTCCCGTTAGCCGCAGTGGTGGTTGCCATATCGGCCACAAATGGAGGCTCTGCTCCCGATGGGATCGCTACGCAGATCGGATTGGTTCCCAGCATCCGTTCATTTGAAAAAGTAGGTGCTACCAAAGCACTGGCATTGGTCATGGCCAATCCGATCATATCGTGTGGCAGGGCACGCATGGCATGGTAGCCTGCAATACCAAAATGGTTACTGTTCTGAACAGCCACCCAACCGGTACCGCAGCTTCTGGCCTTCTCAATAGCCAGATCCATGGCTTTGGGAGCCACAACCAGTCCCAGACCGGCATCTCCATCCATGGTAGCTGTTGAAGGTGTTTCATGGATTACCTGAATGGAAGGCCGGGCATTTACCCGTTTTGCTTCCCACAGGCGTACATAGCCGGTCAGCCGGGCAATCCCATGGGAATCTATGCCCCGGATATCCGCTGATATAAGGGCTGTTGTGGCCTGTTCAGCCTCATGTGGCGGACACCCCATTGTAAGAAACACTTCATGGGTGAATGCGGAAAGTGCTGCAATGCTGTACAATTGTTCCATATCCCAAAGGTAACGGGCGATGGAACGGCATCAAAACAAAAGGTGACAGTTTCCTGCCACCTTCTGTCACGCACTAACTAACCCCTAAAAACGTTTAAAAAGGCATATCCTCTTCACCTGATAACCCACTACCACCGGAAGCGGCCGGCGGAGGTGCGGAACCAGTGTCCGTACTTTCTTCTCCACGTCCGCCACCACCAAGCAACTGCACGGAAGCTACCCGTAAAGTAAGCGACGTTCCCGGCGTACCATCACCTTTCGTATAGGTACGAATATCCGGCTGTCCTTCTACAAATACCTGTGTCCCTTTTTTCAGGTAGGGAGCGATACCGGTTTTCTCTGTCCAATAGGCACATTCTACCCAGATGGTTCTGTCTTTCGACTGTCCGGAAGCATCCCGGTATTTCTCCGTGTGCGCCACACTGAAATTCATCACCGTCCGCCCGTTCACGTTGTTGGTGGTACAATCTTTTCCGAGATTGCCGATCACCTGTAGTTTGATCATAGCATTTACATTTATAGAGTGAAGGTCGGAAACTCCGCCGGCTCCGCGATCAGTATTTTCCAGACCTTTTTCTGTTTTTTTCCACAGTTTTTTACCGTGGATTAACCCGTTCCGTTGCCCGGTTACCCGCTGATCTTCCTTTATTTTCGCTAATTTTGCAGGTGAATCTGTTAAATATATGAGTAGAAACGGGAAAGTCATGGTGGCTATGAGTGGGGGGATCGACAGCACGGTTGCGGCGCTTATGCTGCACGAGCAGGGCTATGAGGTGGTGGGGATAACCATGAAGACCTGGGATTATGCATCCGCAGGAGGCAGTAAAAAAGAAACCGGCTGCTGCAATCTGGATTCCTTCAATGATGCCCGGGCTGCGGCTGTTCATCATGGTTTTCCGCATTTCATACTGGACATACGGGATGAGTTCGGCGATTTTGTTATAGATAATTTTGTAGATGAGTACCTGGCCGGACGGACCCCGAATCCCTGTGTGATGTGCAATACACACATCAAATGGAAAGCCCTGCTGAAACGGGCCAATGCCATGGATTGCGCCTTCATCGCTACCGGACATTACGCAAAGGTCAGAGAGGAGAACGGCCGGCATGTGATCAGTAAGGGGCTGGATGAAACCAAGGACCAGAGTTATGTACTCTGGGGGCTTCCTCAGGAACTCCTAGGCAGGACCCTTCTGCCGCTGGGCGGTTTCCGGAAAACGGAGATCCGGCAGATGGCACATGATTTTGGATATCCGGAACTGGCAAAGAAAAGTGAGAGCTATGAGATTTGCTTTGTGCCCGACAATGATTACCGCGGTTTTCTGAAACGAAGAGTAGATGGCCTTGAAGAACGACTGAACGGTGGATATTTCGTGGATCGGACGGGCAGGATTCTTGGAAAACATAAAGGGTATCCGTTCTACACCGTTGGCCAGCGTAAGGGACTGGATATTGCCCTGGGGAAACCCGTATTTGTAACAGAGATCGTTCCGGAAACCAATACGGTTGTACTGGGAGACGAAGAGGACCTCAACCGCTCTGAAATGCAGGTAGGAAAGATCAATATGATCAAGTACGACCATATTCCGGAAGGCATGGAATCCATTGTAAAGATCCGTTATAAAGACAAAGGCACGCTGGCAACACTGCACCCCAATGCCAGTGGAGTGGGCGTCCATTTTTATGAAGATGCCAAAGGAGTTGCTCCCGGACAGAGTGCCGTTTTTTACGAAAATGAAGATGTAATTGGAGGTGGTATCATCACCCGGTATGCCTCCATGCTCCCTCAATAAATTCTGTGTACATTCGTTACGTATAAGATGCGACACCTGATTATCATAGGATCCCTATTTCTGTTCACCCTGAACAGCTGCAGCAAATCAACTGATCAGCCTCCGGCGAACTTGAATATGGCCGACTACTATCCATTACAGGTAGGCAAATACATAACCTATAAACTTGATTCAACCGTTTTTACCAATCTGGGCACAAAAAGGGAAATAAGAACCTATTATGTGCGGGACCTCATTGATGCGGTAATCAAGGACAATCTCGGTCAGGATACCTGGAGAATCCGCAGAAAAATCCGCAGTACAACAGATACCACGCAATGGCTGGACAATGCTACTTTTCTGGTAACACCCGGAGCAAAGCGCATGGAGTTTTCAGAAAATAATCTCCGCTTCATCAAACTCATCAACCCGGTTTCTCCATCTGTATCATGGAAAGGAAATAGCTACATCAATGTGATCGATGATTTCCTTCGCTTCTATGAAAACTGGGACTACAATTACGATAAGATTGCAGAACCATATACCGTTAACGGCAAGATATTTCAGGAGACAATCACTGTGAACCATATTGACCAGACCGATGGTAATCCGAATGACAAGCGGTTTTTCTATGAGGTAACCAGATCCTCTGAAGTCTATGCCAAAGGCATTGGCCTGATTTACAAAGACTTTCTGCATGAATTCTGGCAACCTAATTCTGCTAATTATCAGAACAACAGCTTTGGAGTCCGGCTCACGATTCTCGATCATAATTTTTAACTTCACCGGATAAGTATCTACTGATGAACAGATCTGTACTGGTCATTTTCTTTTCGTTCATTTTGCTGAATGTAAACGGACAGTTTACCAGACATATCGTCCAGTTCACTTACAAAGGGTCCGGCGGCTACTCCCTTTCATCACCCAACGCGTATCTTTCCGGAAAAGCTCTGCAACGCAGAGCCAGATACAACATTGCGCAGGACAGCACGGATCTGCCGGTGAATCCTGCTTTTATAGACAGTCTTCGAAAAGCAGGCAATGTAACCATACTAAGTTCTTCCAGATGGCTCAACCAGGCACTGATCCAAACGACGGATGCTTCAGCACTTTCCAGGATTGCCCGCCTGCCATTCGTCAGAAGAACTACACCCATTGGCAGTTCATACAACCGGGCCGATTTACCTGCAGATAAATTTGCAGATGAAAAAATAGAAACGATTTCCCGAACCGGTATGCAGAGTCTTCAGGTAGATGCCCTTGACTATGGTAATGCCTACGGACAGATCCATATCCACGAAGGTGAGTATCTGCACAATGCCGGTTTTCAGGGACAGGGCATCACGATTGCCATGCTGGATGGAGGTTATCAGAATTTCAACAATAACCGGGCACTGGACAGCATCAGAAATTCCGGCAGACTTCTTGGCACCTGGGATTTTGTGAAGAACGAATCCTCCGTTTCGGAAGATCATCCACACGGCCTTTACTGCCTATCGATCATGGCTGCTAACCTTCCCGGTTTGTATGTTGGCAGTGCACCCAAAGCATCGTACTATCTTTTCCGAACAGAAGATACCGGGTCTGAGTTTCCGGTAGAGGAGCACTATTGGGCAGTAGCGGCAGAGCAGGCTGATAGCCTGGGCGTTGATATGATCAGTTCTTCCCTTGGGTATTCCGAATTCGATCAGTCCTCCTTCAATTACACGTATGCGCAAATGGATGGCAATACAACCATGGTAACCCGAGCCGCAGATCTGGCGGCGAAAAAAGGGATACTCGTTTGCAACAGTGCCGGAAATTCAGGCGGTGATCCATGGAAATATATCATTGCACCGGCTGATGGCGATTCTGTACTGGCTATTGGTGCTACCAATGTTAGCGGGGCTCCCGCATGGTTCACCAGCTTCGGCCCTTCTGCTGATGGAAGGGTCAAGCCCGATGTGGCATCTGTGGGCGATGATACGTATGTTGTGATTCCAAATGGTGCAATCGCCAGAGGAGATGGTACATCCTTTTCCAACCCCAACCTGGCAGGACTCATTGCCTGTTTATGGCAGGCTTTCCCGGAGTTCAATAATATGGAAATCATTGATGCCGTAAAACGCAGTTCCTCCCGGTATACCAACCCTGATAACCGGATCGGTTATGGCATTCCCAACATGCGACAGGCCTATCAGTATTTACTTGAGAAAAAATATGCAAATATACTCCGGGAAAAATGGGTGAAAGTCTTTCCGAATCCATTACAAAATGAAAGCTCGATTCTAATAAGGGCCAGGGAAGACGGCGCGATCCAATATCAATTGATGGATATGAGTGGGCGACTGCTTCGGACCGGATCAGAAATGGGCCAGCAAGGAAGATATGCCCGCTTTACCATGGGTGACATTGGCTCCTTACCTACGGGTGTGTACATCCTGAAAATCATAAATGGTAAGGCAACGGAAACCATCCGACTGCTTAAGTGATATTTTTCGTTAACCATGCGCCATAAAGCGAATCGGCCTGGTTTTGCCAGCCTTCGAAAAGTCCGCTCATTTGCAGCCTGAATCCCTTTTGCTGAATGAAAGCCACCTGTTCTTCATTTTCCGCTGCATACACGGAACAGGTCATGTATATCAACTGCCCACCGGGCCTCAGCAAAGGGAGCGCATGTTGTAAGATGCGTTGCTGTAAACGTACATATCGATCTAAATCCTTATCTGTAAAATTTTGCAGATACTCAGGTGTCCGACCCCAGGTTCCTGAACCACTACAGGGGACATCTGCCAGTAAGATATCAACCTGGGGCATATTGGGTGTCTCTCTTTCCAGATCCGCTCTAAATAGCTGATAATCGCTGATACCGGCTGCTGAAAACCGCTTCTTCAGGTTTTCCAGAATGGAGGTGCGGACATCCGAGACGATAAGGCTGCTCTCCGGAGAAATATCGTGTAGCAGGATGGATTTACCTCCGCTGGCAGCACAGGCATCCCATACCAGCGGATTTGCCGGAGAGGCAGCTACAGCTCTTTGCATAAGCTCGCCGGTACGCTGCGCATTCATATCCTGGATGACCACTTCTTTATCGATCTCCAGCGCCTGACTCACATCCGTTCCATTGGCCAGTTCCACCCGCGTTCCGGATCGGTTAAAGGGAATACCTGCGCGAAATAATTTTTCTGAGACGATGTCTTCATAACCCGGACGGATACGAAGGAAAAGCCGGGGCTGCTGGATATGGGATGTAATAAACGATTCCCGAATGGAGGGAGATAATCGGTCTGACAAAGGAAATAATCTGGAAAGATCAACGGAAATTCCGATGCTTCTGAGAAAATCGAGCCGCTCATGGAGCTGGGCATGTGAAAGGTCCGGCCATTCCGGTCGGAGCAGTGAAATAATTTGCTCCTGTTTTTCCTGAACTAAATAAACAGACAGTAAAATACGGGTTGGCAGGTCATATTCCTGAAAGAGGTTACCGGTCCGAAAACAGGCATAGCACAGACTGGCAATGGATTTTCGATCCCGGGAGCCATGCTTGGGGTGTTCCCGGAAGAATTGCCGGATAAAATGATGAAACGGCAGTGATCCATCGTATTGACTAAGAAGGATGACTGCCGTGTTCAGGTATGAATAGTAACGTCCGTTCACATCAGAGTTCGAGGAGTGTCTTGACCGGATCTTTTCCGAAGAGCAGCAGTTCCGGATTTTCGAGCAGATCTTTTACTCTGACCAGGAAGCTGACACTTTCGCGTCCATCAATGATCCGGTGATCGTAGCTAAGGGCCAGGTACATCATCGGTTTGGCAACGATCTGTCCGTTTACTACTATTGGACGTTCCTGAATCTTATGCATACCGAGGATGGCGGATTGCGGGATGTTGATGATCGGGGTGCTCATCAGCGAACCGAATACGCCTCCATTGGTGATGGTGAAGGTACCGCCCTGCATTTCTTCCAGTGCCAGTTTATTATCTCTTGCCTTGCCTGCCAGTTCTACGACTTTCTTTTCGATTTCCGCCATGCTAAGGCTTTCAGCATTGCGGATAACCGGTACCACCAGCCCTTTGGGTGCGGAAACGGCTATTGAGATATCGCAGTAATCATGGTAGATCAGTTCTTCGCCATCGATGTATGCATTCACCGCCGGCCATTCCTGGAGAGCATAGCAGCAGGCTTTGGTGAAGAAACTCATGAAACCCAGGTTGACACCATGCGATTCCTTGAATTTGTCTTTGTATTTGGCGCGGATTCCCATGATCGGACTCATGTCCACTTCATTGAACGTAGTGAGCATGGCCGTTGAGTTCTTAGCGTCTACGAGTCTCCGGGAAATGGTCTTACGCAGATTGCTCATTTTTTCGCGCCGTGCATTTCGGGAGAACGCTTCTGTTCCCGGTTTCCGGCCTGGGTTTGCCAATGCTTCCAGCACATCGTTTTTAAGGATTTTTCCACCAGTGCCGGAAGGGGTAACCGCTTTAACATCCAGTTTCTTATCGGCCAGCATAGCAGCCGCAACAGGGGAAGCCTTCACTTCTGGAGCAGGTATAGATGCAGGTTTTGAAGCCTCTTCTTTTTTAGCAGTTTCTTTAGGAGCCGGGGCTGCTTCTGCTTTATTCTCCGGAGCAGGCGCGGTTTCATCGATATGACCGGCCAGATCACCGATCAGCAGTGTATCTCCTTCTTTTGCCAGTGTTTTAAGGATTCCGGATTGTTCGGCATTGATCTCAAATGTAGCTTTTTCGCTTTCGAGTTCTGCGATCACTTCATCCCGTTCAACGTAATCTCCTTCTTTTTTCACCCATTTGACCAGCGTCACTTCGTTGATGGATTCACCTACGGTGGGGACTTTAATATCGATCATATGCTCCGTTTAAATTTCAAATGCTTTTGTGATAATATCGGCCTGTTCTTTGGCGTGAACCTTTGCATAACCGGTGGCAGTGGAAGCACTGGCTTTTCGGCTGAGGACACTGAAGGGCAATGCATGGAGGTTCATTTTCAGGAAGGAGGCTGCACCCATATTCAGAGGTTCTTCCTGAACCCAGGTCCAGGTGGCCTTTCCATATTTTTTAGACAGTGCTGTCAGCTGATTTTCCGGAAGCGGATAGAGTTGCTCCAATCGAATGATAGCCACCTGATCAGCGTTGTTTTTTTGTCGGTATTCCGCCAGATCGTAATATATCTTTCCGGAACAGAACAGCACCTTTTTAATTTTCTTAGGAGCTGCCTGAGCATCGTCTATTACTTCCTGGAAATGTCCATCTACAAATTCCTGTTTACCGGAATAGGTGCCGGGATGACGCAGAATTGCTTTAGGAGAAAAATTAACCAGCGGTTTGCGGAACGGCCATGCGAGCTGTCGGCGTAAGAGGTGGAAGAAATTGGCTGCAGTGGTTACATTGCTCACAATCATGTTGAGTTCAGCGCAAAGCTGCAGGAAGCGTTCCATCCGCGCACTGCTGTGTTCCGGTCCCTGGCCTTCGTATCCATGCGGTAGCAGCATAACCAGTCCGCTCATGCGGTTCCATTTCTGTTCAGCGCTGGCGATGAACTGATCTATAATGGTTTGGGCACCATTGCAGAAATCACCGAACTGGGCTTCCCATAAAACGAGTGCGTTGGGATTGGCCAGTGAATATCCGTATTCAAAGCCCAGGACGCCGTATTCGGAGAGCAGCGAATTGTAAATGCGGAACTGTCCTGTTGCATCGGGAAGACGGGAAAGACGGGAATAGGCATTGTCTGTTTGCTCATCGCGCAATACAGCATGCCGATGTGAGAACGTACCTCTTTTCACATCCTGACCACTCATCCGAACATCCTTTCCTTCACAGAGAAGCGTTCCGTAGGCCAGCAACTCTCCTGTTGCCCAGTCGATCTCTCCTTTTTCCTGGTATAATTTTATTTTATCCTGTAACAGTTTTTCTACTTTACGAAGTGGCTTAAAATCATCCGGCCAGCTCATTAGACCGTTGAAAACCTTATCAAATGTATCGGCTGAAACGTTTGTGGGATAAGACTTTTCCAATTCTGCTTCTGTGGGGCGTTGCAGGCTTATCCATACCAATTCAGGGGCCTGGTAATGATACGGCAGTGGATTTTGTTTGACATCATCCAGTCGTTCCTGCAAATCTCCCCAGAATTTCTTTTCCATATCCTTTGCCAGATCACGGGCATCGGGTTCTCCGTTTTCAAGCAGGAAATTGGTGTATACTTCCCGCGGGTTAGGATGTTTATCGATCAGTGCATATAAATGCGGCTGGGTGAATTTCGGATCGTCACCTTCATTGTGTCCGTGACGGCGGTAACATACCATATCGATGAATACATCTGATCCGTATTCCTGCCGGTAGCGCGTGGCAATCTCCACGCAGCGCACCACTGCTTCGGGATCATCACCGTTTACATGAAGCACGGGTGCCTGTACCATAGCGGCCAAAGAGGTACAATAATTGGAAGAGCGGGCATCGTCAAAATCCGTAGTAAATCCGATCTGGTTATTAATAACAAAATGGATAGTACCTCCGGAAGAATATCCTTCCAGGTTACTCATCTGCAGCACTTCATACACTACACCCTGTCCGGCCACGGAGGCATCGCCATGAATGAGGATCGGGAGTACCTGATCAAAATGACTGTCCAGCAGCACATCGGCTTTCGCGCGTGCGAAGCCTACCACCACCGGATCAACAGCTTCAAGATGTGAAGGGTTGGGCATCAGTTTAAGGTGAATCGTTTCACCGGTGGATGTCTGCACTTCAGCGCCATATCCCATATGATATTTCACATCACCGCTTCCCATGGTCTGATCGGGAATGGCTGTACCCTCGAACTCACTGAATATCTGTTCATAGGTCTTCCCCATGATATTGGCCAGCACGTTCAGCCGTCCACGATGCGCCATGCCGATCACCACTTCTTTCACGCCAAGAGAAGCGGAGGTATTGATGATGGCATCCAGTGCGGCGATGGTTGTTTCTCCTCCTTCGAGCGAGAAGCGCTTTTGCCCTACGTATTTGGTGTGCAGAAACTTTTCAAAAATTACACCCTGGTTGAGTTTTTCGAGTATTCTTTTTTTCTTATCGAGGGTGATGGGTTGCAGGAACTCCTGCTCCATTTCTTTTGTCAGAAAATCTACACGGGCCTGGTCGGTTATGTATTTGAATTCGATCCCAACATTGGCAGCATAGCAGCGTTTAAGGTGATCGATCAGATTGCGCAGGGTAGGCTTATCCATACCCAGCATCCGGCCGGCATGGAAGGTTTTGTCCAGATCAGCCTCTGAAAGTCCGTAGAAATCCAGGTCCAGATTGGCCCCTCTGTCTTTACGCCTGCGAATAGGATTGGTGGTAGCAATCAGATGTCCTTTGTTCCGGTAGCCAAGAACAAGCCGGTAAGCACCCAGTTCCTTGCTGATTTCAGCAGACGGAACCGCAGCGGATGTGGCAGAGCCGGAAGGAACGGCTGCAGCATATTTTACTGCGTAGTCGAATCCTTCGAAAAATTTCCGCCATTCCGGGTCAATCGTTTCCGGATCGGAAACGAAATCCCGGTACAGATTCTCAACATAGGAAGGGTGTGCATTCGAGAGGAATGAAAAATCGTTCATGGGATGCAAATATCCGACAGAAAGGTGAAAAATCCGATCAAAAAACCAAACTTTATATGTTTCGGGATACAACCGCCGGGAAGCACCCTCTGGCGTGAGCAAAGAGCCACAAGTAAAGTTTTTTGATTTTTTGCATTATTCTTTGGTTTTTTCTATTACCTTTGCCCTCCAATTTCAAGTCTGTTTAAGTTATGGCAAATCATAAGGCAACCGAAAAAGACGTTCGTCAGTCCGCCAAGCGCAGGGAGCGGAATCGTTATTATGGCAAGACTACCCGTAACGCCATCAGGGATCTGAAGGCTAAAAAAGGTAAAGAGGCCGTTGATGCTTTGCCGGCTACGGTCAGCCAGATTGATAAACTTGCCAAGCGTGGTGTTATCCATAAGAATAAGGCAAGCAATCTGAAGCGCAAACTGGCGAAAGCCGTTAGTGCCGTTGCAGCTGCATAAGCTCAATAAATTAAAATATTTTTAGCCGCTTCCTGAGAAGCGGCTTTTTTAGTTTGGCGATGTTACACTGCCGGTTCCTGCCGGAACAAGGTACGAGCGAGCAGCAGTGCCAGGGCCAGTAAGCCGATGCTTACCCAACCCAGCCCGCTGTAGCCGCTAAGTTTTCCGGATGCATCGGAGGTTACCACCATGCCTGCCAGGAAGGAGGCAAGGCCTGTTCCCAGCGACTGAACACTGGAATTAAAGCTCATGAAGCTGCCTCTTTGCTGAACCGGCACTACGTTACTCAGCAGGGCCTGTGCCGCTACTCCCCTTCCGGTACTGAAGATGAACCAGGAGGCAAAGAAAAAGAGAACTATACCAAAAGGAAGGGGTGGCAGGTGGGTGATGAGAAAAATAAAAAGGAAGGTGATCAGCATACAGATGCTGAAGATTTTCAGTTTACCCATTTGGTCCGACAGTTTTCCAAAATAATTGGCGGCAAAGAAGGAAACTATTCCTCCTACCAGATAGATCATGGGGGTCTGAAGTTTGGAGAACCCCATATTAAATTCCAGCATGGGATTGATGAAAGGAATAATGAGGAAATGGCCCATATACCAGAGAAGGGAAAACAAAAGAGCCAGTTGCCGGCGCCTGTCTGCCATTAGGGAACGAAGAGCCTCAAAGCGGTCTGTATGAACCGGAGCATCTGCCAGATGGGC
>CANHUD010000009.1 GCA_947463665.1 Sphingobacteriales bacterium | reverse complement strand
CCGGACTATGCTGTAAAAGGCAGCGATACGACCAGTTTTTCCGACGGATTTCCAATACTGATGATTGGTGAATCCTCACTAAAAGAGCTGAACAGGCGCCTTGACCATCCTGTAGGAATAGACCGTTTCAGACCCAATCTCGTATTTTCAGGTGGCTTACCCCATGATGAAGACCGGATGCTACGGTTTTCTGCAAATTCAGTAGACTTCTATGGAGTGAAGCCCTGTGCACGGTGTGTGATTACTACTCTTGATCCGGAAACAGGGATAGGCGGGAAGGAACCTTTAAGAACACTATCTTTATACAGATCATTTGAAAACGGCATCTATTTTGGGCAGAATGTCATTGGACCCTCGGAGGGATATATTAAGATAGGTGATAGACTTGAGGACATTAGGTTTTCGGATTCAGACAATTTTATTTTTGAGGGCTAATGAAACGGCTTCTCCCAAAGAGTTTACCGAAAGTTTCTGATATATTTTACGGATATGCGCATTTACAGTGTAATAACTAATATCCAAACGGGCAGCCACCATTTTATAACTCATGCCATCGGTAAGCAGCTTCAGAACTTCTTTTTCACGTTGGGTTAATGGTTCGGTTTGAATTTGCTTTATTTCAGAAACAGCGTTAAAAAATTTTGTAACACGCAATGCTATGGAGGGCGTTATTACCGCTCCTCCGTTGTGAACATCTAAAATACTTTGAATAATTTTATCACCGGGAGTGCTCTTTAGAATATATCCCTCAGCTCCGGCTTTTAGACTATTGAATATGTTATCATCGTCGTCAATAACTGTTTGGATAATGATTCGGATATCCGGGGCTAATTCTTTGATCTGACGGGTGGCTTCAATCCCATTTATACCGGGCATTCGAATATCCATCAATACCAAATCCGGATGTAGAGACTTTATTTGTTCTTTAATATTAGAACAATCTGGAAAGGAAGCAATGCATTTAATCTCACTGTGTAAGGAACATAGAAGTTCAAGACTCTCTCGCCTTTCTGCACTATCGTCATAGATCACCAGTTTAATCATAGGTTAAAGTTAAAATAAACCAGTTTGGGTATTAATCGCTAATATTAGCTAAAGGGACAGAGCAGAGGACATGTGTGCCCCTTTCTGGCAGGGTTTCTATTTGAACAGTCCCGCCCATTTGCTTCGTCCGTAATTCCAGACTCAAGAGTCCATTTCCTGCCTGACGCGTATTCGCTGTAATAAACCCAATTCCATTGTCACGAATAGAAAGCAGTAGTAAATTATTCCTTTCACTGAGAGATATAAAAACTTTTGTTGCTCCGCTATGCTTTATTATGTTGTTGATAGCTTCCTTGGTTATTAGCAAAATATTTTTCCTAACTAACATCCTGGTTATTCGCTGTTCAACTAGCGGGTCTATATCATATGTACATTCAATGTTTCGTGCATCAAATAAATCCAGATTAAAATCCTTGATACGACTGGAAAAAGACTTCCCTTCCTGTTTGTTAATGTTAACAGCCCAAATAACATCATTCATATTTTCCATCACCGTTCTAATGCCGGTAGCAATTCGCTGCATATATTTTTTTGCTAATACAGGATCTCTGTCCAACTCATTTTCTGCGATGGTTGAATAAACATGTAAACTACTAAGTGTTGCTCCAACATCATCGTGCAGATCGTTTCCAATTTCAACACGTTGCTGATAAAGAGCCGTTTGTTTCTGGATTTCGAGTCTGGTTTTTTCGTTTTCAATTTGTCTGGATTTATATATCAAGGCAAAATTGAAACACAGAAAATCAAAAATGAGTCCAGTCAGAACAAAATTGAATGTATTCTGCTTAGCTGTGTCCGGATCAAAGACATAAACGATGGGCATTATACCGGCCTTTACAAAAACACCTAGCGCTATTGAACCAAATCCGACTATAACATTAACCAGGTTTCTAGATTTGAGCAAATAATAAATAATATAGAATTGTACTATAAAATTTATAAAATACAAGAAACGGACAATCGGATAAAAGAAGTCTAGTTTTCTATTGAAGATCATGGTATTAGAGAACATCAGAACAGAACTGATAATCAGTACATATTCTGTCACACGCATAACCTTGTCGAAGCGGGGAACACTTTTAATGAGTTCGGAAAAATAACGAACAAACCTGTAGTACATGGCTGCACCAAACATCAGGAAGGTTACGGTTGTAAGAAATAAATTGCCATTGGTGACCCGTTCACCGAATTCACGAAAAGGCTTCACCGCAAAGGATGCAAAAAAAACAGTAAAAAAGATCGTAAAATAGGCGTAATAGAGAAAATCCTTCCGTTTAAAAAGGAGATAATGATAAAACAGATAAACCAACTGCATGGCTACCATTCCATAGAAAAAAGGGATCATTTGCATAAATTCCTACTTAGGCAGCACTTCGAAGGTTTGTATGACATTTGGTTACCGGCATAATAATATGCAAAATTGCTTTTAATTATCATTTTTTTATTAAATATTTGTAACAAGGCTTTACCTGAAATTGACATCCTTTTAAACAATTTCAGCCGTTCTGGGAAAAACCACTGGCAGATCTGTTAAAACACTCACTTTTTCGCTTAAATAACTGTAGAATCTTCCCAATTTAGTTACAATTTTGTATTTATGGTACGTGGATTGTCAGTGATATTATTCTTTTTGCTCATACAACCAAAGTGGTCAAATGGGCAGACGTGGGCTGTAGATGTCTTTTCCGGAGCTTCCAATTATATTGGAGATCTGGTTCAGGATCCTTATGTATTAAATAATACCAGGGGCGCAGCAGGAATAGGAATAAGTTATGGCCTTACCCCACGGCTATATGTAAAAGCAGCAATTATATCCGGTAAATACCATGCGCATGACGAAAAAAACCGGTCGATGGCCCTTGTGCAACGTAATCTCAATGTGCATTCCTGGATAACTGAATTGTCGACAACGGCCAGTTACGATTTGCTGAATATTGAGAGAACTGGAATTACGCCCTATATTTTTGGAGGTTTGGCCTTTTTTGGTTTCAATCCCTACACATTTGATGAACTGGGAGCTAAATTATTCCTTCAACCTCTTTCAACGGAAGGCCAGGGTTTAAGTGCCTATCCGGATCGAAAGCCTTACAGATTGACTCAATTCAGTATACCATTTGGCGGAGGCATTCGATTCAGGGTTAACGAGAAAATCAGTCTTGCCTGGGAGGTTGGTTTGCGGAGAACCGATACAGACTATCTTGATGATGTGAGTACGACTTATGTGGATCAGTCTATTTTACTGGCGGAAAGAGGTCCCAGAGCTGTAGCAGTTGCCTTTCGGGGGGATGAGTTAAAAAACAGCACGCTGGTTTATCCGGCCGGGGGTACTGTAAGAGGGAGTCCCAAATTCAAAGACTGGTATTATTTTTCCGGAGTAACCGCTCGAATAGCGATTGGAGATATTGATTTTCCCGGAAGGTCAGCAACAGCCTGTCCGACCCGCTTTTAAAATAGAAACCGGGGCATCTTGGTTACCCCGGTTTCTGTATTTTAGCACCATTCCAGACCTGAAAAGAAAAATGCCCCTTCAATAGAAGCATTTTCATCACTATCGGAGCCATGAATGGCATTTCGGCCGATGCTCTCTGCAAACCGCTTACGGATAGTACCTTCTGCAGCATTGGCAGGATTGGTAGCGCCAATAAGATTCCTGAAATCTTCTACTGCATTTTCTTTTTCAAGTATGGCCGCAATGATCGGTCCACTGCTCATGAACTCACACAGTTCGCCATAAAAAGGTCTTTCTTTATGAACTTCATAAAACTTGCCTGCCTTTTCAGGGGTAAGCCAGGTGAGTTTCATGGCTACGAGCCGGAAGCCTGCCTTGGTAATCTGGTCGATAATCGCTCCGGAATGACCATTAGCGAATGCATCCGGTTTGATCATGGTAAATGTTTTGTTTCCCATCTTTTTATTATTTTCTGCCGCGCAAAGAAACATAAGGTTCCCCGATCTATCAAATGAAAGTTTGGAAGAGGTGCTCGATCGTCCGTTTCTATGTTGTTTTACCTATCTTCGTACCCTCATGAAACCGATCCGCGATTTTTTTCCGCTTCTTACTGAATTTCCCAAACGTGTGGTTATTACCATGCATCAAAAGCCGGATCCGGATGCTATGGGTTCATCACTGGCTTTGGCCGGATTTCTACAGAAACTGGGACACCAGGTTCAGGTAATATCTCCCACTAATTGGGCAGACTTCCTGAAATGGATGCCGGGGTGCGATCAGGTTCTGGATTATGATACTTCAAAGGATAAAGCCGATCAGTTCTTGAAGGAAGCCGATTGGGTATTTTGCCTGGATTTCAATGCGTTTTACAGAACAAGGCATATGGCATCCATGCTGGAGCGGCTGAAATGTATCAAAATTTTAATTGATCATCACGAACAGCCTCAAATAGACTCCTTCGATTATGGAATAAGTGTGGTACCTAAAAGTTCAACCTGCGAGCTTATATTCGAATTTATACAGGAATCTGGCAATGATTCCCTGATTGATAAGTACATAGCTCAGTGCTTGTATGCAGGAACCATGGCTGATACAGGTTCATTTCGATTCCCTGTAACCACCCCCAGTGTGCATAAGATGATTGGCCGACTCCTGGAAACAGGGTTTGATCATTCCATGGTGCATGAGGCTGTATATGATAATTACCTGGAAAACAGATTGCGTTTCCTGGGGCATGTACTTTCGAACCGTTTGGAGGTACTTTACGAGTACAATACAGCAATTATTGCCATAAGCAAAGCAGATATTTTACGGTTCAATATTAGAACAGGTGATACAGAAGGTCTGGTAAATTATCCCCTATCAATAAAAGGAATTAAACTGGCTGCACTGATTATTGACCGGGATGAGGAACGAAAATGGTCTTTCAGAAGTAAAGGCAGTTTTGACTGTAATCAGTTTGCACGTGCGTATTTTGAAGGAGGTGGTCATAAGAATGCCTCGGGAGGCAGAAGTTTACTGACAGTTGAGCAGAATGTAAGCGCATTCAAACAGGCGTTGAAACAAGTAGCATCTCAATTACAATAATTATATACAATGAAAGTCAACACAAAGTTATTGGCGGTCATTTTCCCTGTTGTTATCATGGGAATGGCCTGTACCAATATGGGTTACAAAAAGACCAAAACAGGTTTGGAGTACAAGATCTTCGAACAGGGAAAAGGCCGTTTGCTTAAGAATGGCGACATCATCAAATTTAACTATCGCATTACGTACAACGATTCTGTGATTGCCCAATCGTACGGTGTTTTACCTGGGTATGATATGGTTGACAGTGTAACCAGGCAGCATGATTTTGCCGAAGTACTGAAATTTTGTAAAATAGGGGATAGTCTTGTTACCATCCAGTTCGTAGATACGCTGTCAAAAGCTAATCCTATGGGTATGCCGCCTTACATGAAAAAAGGTGGTAAAATCAAAACTATGATCAAGATCTTCCAGGTATTTACCAGCCAGGATAGTGTAATGATCGATTACCAGGCAGAAATGCAGAAGTTCAAAGACAGAGAGCTGCTTGTAGTAGAGTCTTATCTTCAACGGAACAATGTAAAGGCCCAGAAGCTTAACGGTGTCTATGTAGAAGTTACAGAAAAAGGATCGGGTGCTCCGGCAGCTTCCGGCAAACTGGTTTCGATCAAATATTCAGGTTCTACATTTGATGGCAAGTATTTCGATTCCAACGTTGATAGCACCAAGCAGACACAAAAGCATGGCCTCGAACCATTCTCTTTTGTAGCAGGTACTTCCGGAGCTATTTCGGGTATGCTTGAAGGCATTACAGCCTTTAATCAGGGAGGAAAAGGAAGGATTTTCATTCCTTCTTCTATGGGTTATGGACCTCAGGGATCTCCTCCTGTTATTAAACCAAATGAGCATTTGATTTTTGAAGTTGAAGTTCTGGAAGTTAAAGACCAGGCAGCTGACTCCGGTGCAGGAATGACACCACAAATGCGGTAAGCAGAGATCTTGGCAGCGGCTGTATCTTAAAAGATACAGCCGCTTTTTTTTAAGTATTGCGAACTGCGTTTACGAGTTTAATGGCTTCTACAGCTTCCCGTACGTCGTGTACCCTGAGTATATTCGCGCCTTTATATAAAGCGAGCGTATTGAGCACGGTAGTACCGTTTAATGCATCTGAAGGATTCACTCCCAGCGATTTATAAATCATTGATTTCCTTGACATTCCCACTAGAATCGGATTGCCGAAAATGTGAAATTGTTCAAGTTGCTTCAATAGGGCAAGGCTTTGAGCGGGCGTTTTGGCAAAACCGAAACCCGGATCCAGGATGATATCCCTTATACCCAGTTTACGGCAATCGGCTATGACTCGGGTAAAATAGTCGATCGTTTCTTTCAAAATATTGTCATAATCAGCCAATTCCTGCATGTATTCCGGAGAACCTTTCATGTGCATGGCTATGTATGGCACACCAAGCTTTGCTACCGTTGGAAGCATTTGCGGATCGAGATTCCCTGAACTGATGTCATTCACGATAGCAACACCCGCTTCAACCGCTATTTCAGCTACACGATGGTGATAGGTATCTATTGAGAGAAGTGAATCCGGAAATGACCGTAGAATCGATGTAATAACCGGTAGTACCCTGTCAACTTCTTCCTGTACATCCAGACGTGTACTTCCAGGCCGGGTGCTCTGACCACCGATGTCCAGAATACGTGCGCCTTCCAGCAGCATTTTACCCGCTTTTTCTACATATTCTTCCGCTGAGGTTATCCTGCTGTCCTCATAGAAAGAATCAGGAGTAACGTTGATAATACCCATTACCACCGGTACATCCAGTGTTAGAAGTTTCCCTTTACAATTCAACGTGTGAATTGACTTGTTTGGACTAATTTTGACGGAATCCATAAAATTCCATGCAAAATACGACAAACACAGATTGGCAGTACGATAAGGCGATACAGGGATGCCGGGAAATTTTTCTGAAGAAAACGATGGATTATGGACCTTCCTGGAGGGTTTTAAGAATAATTTCCATTGTTGATCAGCTGTTTATCAAAGCTCAGCGAATCAGAACCCTGCAGGAGAAAAAGCAGCAACGGATCAAGGATGATATCCCTTCTGAGTTCTGCGGGTTGATTAATTATGGTGTCATCGGGCTCATTCAACTGAAAGAGGGGAGTACTCCACTTTCTGAATGGACAATGGAAGAGATCAGTACAATGTATACGGAACATATTTCACTGGCTAAATCTACTATGATGGATAAAAACCATGACTACGGAGAAGCCTGGAGAGAAATGAGCCAGGAAAGTTTTGTGGATCTTATTCTGATGAAATTACACAGAGTCCGACAGATTCTTCAGAATGAAGGAAAAACACTCATTAGTGAAGGCATTGATGCTAATTTCATTGATATTATCAACTACGCTGTGTTCGCACTCATACTTTTAGAAGAAGGAAAACATTGATATGAAAACTGTACTGACAATTACGCGGTGGGTCGTTGGACTTCTGTTTATTTTTTCAGGTCTTGTAAAAGCAAACGACCCGATGGGTCTGAGCTACAAAATGCAAGAATTTTTTGAAGTATGGAACTTACATGGTTTTCATGACTATACACTGGCCCTGTCTGTTCTGATGATTGCATTTGAAATCATAGCGGGAGTTGCTGTTATCGTGGGATGGCAATTTCGTCTGTTCAGCTGGTTATTGTTATTGCTGATTATATTCTTCACGTTCCTTACTGCTTATGCTTTGTTTTCTGGAAAAATCAAAGAATGCGGATGTTTTGGCGATTGTTTTAAACTGACGGCAAAAGACTCGTTTATAAAAGACATCATACTTACAATTCTCATTGTTTATCTTTTTATCTTCCGGTTTCGAGTTCGAACTTTGATTGGGAATACACTATCCATTCTGTTATTGATTTGTACAACCGTTATCTCTTTTTATATTCAGTTCTATGTCCTGAAGCACTTACCTTTAGTTGATTGTCTGCCCTATAAAAAAGGAGGGCATATCATGACTCTACGACAGATTCCTCCCAACTCAGTTCCTGATAGTGTGGTGATCACATTCATTTATGAGAAAAATGGCACGAGAGTTGAATTCGACGCCGATCATTTTCCGGATGATTTTTCAGAGACAACGTACAAATTTGTTGAACGCTATGATAAAATTGTACGCAAAGGAAATGCAGAACCATCGATAAAAGATTTTGTCTTAATAAATGAACAGGAGATTGATGTAACAGATTCTGTACTTAGTTTAAAAGGAAAGACATTAATAATCTTTTCCAAAACATGGGATGCAGAATGGAATCTTCCTTATTCCGAGTTGAAAGAAGTAGCTGATGCGTTTAGTATTCCGTTGTTTGTTTCAACTTCAGCACCTGCAAAAGTAAAACAGCAGATTACTGGTTCTATTTTGAAATCAGATTTTGTAGCTATCAAAACAGCTGCAAGAGTGGATCCCACTATTTATCTGCTGGAAAACGGAACTATTCTGGGAAAATGGGCTCTGGCTGATTCGCAAACCTTGATTTCGTATTTAAAGGAAAAAAAGTGACTCGTTTTTTATTCAAAAAGACAGGATACGGGTTATGGGTAATGGCCGGAGTAGTTACTGTAGTTTTTTTCCTATTCCAGGGCCTGGGAGACCCGGCAAGACTTGTTACAGGTCAGTCAGGAGACGCGAAAACACTGGATAACATACGGAAAGAGTTAGCCCTTGATAAACCGCTCTTCTTTCAATACTTTTTGTATTTGAATGACGTATCACCTTTTTGCATTCATCATAAAAATACCATTATAGAAAAAGGCTTTAGGGGAGTTTTTTGGGGTGGGAACTGGAAAATGGGCATAAAGATTCCCTACTTGCGCAGGTCTTATCAGTCGAAACGATCTGTTTCAGAAATTCTGGCCGATGCTTTACCCGGAACTATTTTGTTAGCTGTGCTTTCCATGTTTTTTGCAACTGCTGTAGGTATTATTCTGGGTGTATTATCTGCCATAAAAAAAGACAGCTGGGTTGATCATGCCGCATTTATCAGTTCTGTTGCCGGGATATCAGCCCCTTCTTTTTTCATGGGAATTTTGATTGCGTGGTTTTTTGGATTTGTTTTACACGATTATACGGGTCTTTACATGACCGGAAGCATGAAAGACAGTACAGCATTTTCAGGAGATCAGTTCATACCACGCAATATGGTACTTCCGGCACTAACATTGGGAATCAGGCCACTTGCCATTATTGTTCAGCTTACCAGAAGTTCCCTCTTGGAAACCCTCTCGATGGATTTTATTCGAACTGCCCGATCAAAGGGGCTTTCCAACACCGCTGTACTCCTTCGCCATGCATTACCCAATGCCCTGAATCCTGTTATCACTTCAATTACCGGCTGGTTTGCCGAATTACTGGCTGGTGCCTTTTTTGTTGAATACATTTTTGGATGGCAGGGACTAGGCAAAACAACCGTAGATGCACTTGAAAAACTTGACTATCCGGTGGTAATGGGTAGTCTACTATGCACGGCCCTCATATTTGTACTAATCAATATACTCTCTGATCTACTTTATACAAAATTAGATCCAAGAGTCCGTCTGCAGTAATTTTTTTGGCAGTTTATTCGCATTGTCGTAACTTATGAACAACCAACCAGGATTTCTGTATGAAAAACGTTCACGACATTTTCCAGCGAAAAGGACGGCAGAACATCACCGTAACCCCTGACGCAAGGGTAGTGGATGCCCTAAAATTAATGGCTGAAAAAAACATTGGCTCCATTGTAGTACTTTCGGGAGATCAGTTTAAGGGTTTATTTACGGAGCGGGATTATGCCCGGAAAGTTATTCTAGAGGGTAAGTCTTCTACGGAGTTAATGGTGTCTGAGATTATGAGCGATAAACTGCCGGAGATAAGCCTGGAACACCGGTTGGAAGAATGTATGGAAATTATGACCAGCCAGAATGTACGGTACCTGCCTGTATTTGAAAAGGGCCAGTTTATCGGAATTATCTCAATTATTGACGTAGTGAGGGAAACCATTCTCGCTCAAAAAGAAACGATCGACCAGCTGCATAATTATTTACATTCCTGATGGTAGTTACTGCACTACTACATCTCTAACTATAGAACTGCCTAACTTTTCATTTACGCGTCTGATAATTGTTTCCTTCTGAAAAATTAATTCTGTTCGAAGGGGAGCCACCTGGGTGGAGATGAAAAGTGTATGGTTGATAAGTTGGATTTTGTCTGTATACCGGGCGATGGTTTTTCCCATTACGTCTTCCCAGACATCCGTGATTTGAAAAGACAGAATGCTTCCTTTCAATCGTCTTTGACGCAGAAATAACTCAAGGGCCTGCCCAATGGTGTACTCACTCATATATTAAAACATGATAGTAAAGATACTGTTTATCCCAGCTTTTGAATGTGGAAATCGATACTTAATTTATTGAGAACCGTTTCCAGTCTCTCCGGGTGTGTATCCGTAAGAAAAACCTGTCCTTTGTTGTCTATACAGGCCCAATGAAGCAGATTTTGCATTCTCTCTTCATCCAGTTTTTCAAAAACATCATCCAACAATAAAAGCGGGGGGGTGCCATTGTACTTTTGGATCATATTAAATTCTGCTATTTTAAGGGCAAACAAGGCAGTTTTGCGCTGCCCCTGAGAGGCGAGCTGCCGGAATGGCTGGTCCTGAAGTGAGAAATCAATATCATCCCTGTGCGTACCTGTTGTAGTTCTCATTGAGTTGAAATCCCGATCACGATTCAGGGAAAGCAGTTCAGGGAAAGATCTTTCTGAAAGTTGGCTTTCGTAAGAAATTCGGAGACCATCATCCTTACCAGCCAATCGTTTATAAACATCTTCAATTTCAGGCAGAACGATTTTCAGAAAATCGCGTCTGGCTGTGAAAATAAATTGACCAGACTCAATCAGTTGATCGTCGATCACCTCCAGCAACCCCATGTCTCTTCTTCCCGATTCGAAAAACTGTTTCAGCAAAGAGTTTCTTTGTGTCAGCAAACGGTTGTAGCGGATCAACTGATGCAGATAAGCCGGGTTGATCTGTGACTGAAGCGTATCCAGCCATTTTCTTCGCTCCTCACTGGCTCCGGTGAAAATGACTGAGTCGTCAGGTGCCACTACTACAACGGGGAATTTACCGATATGATCTGAAAATCGGCTGTATGCTTCGCCATTGACGGATAATTCTTTTTTTCCGTTCTCCCGGAGTATAACATTAATTTTAAATATACGCCCCTCCTTTTCGAAAACACCCTCTATCCTGAAGCCCTGGTGCCCAAATAAAACGTTTGAACCATCGGATCGGCTGAAATAACCTTTAGTCAGACATAAATAATAAATAGCATCCAGTAAATTGGTTTTTCCCACACCGTTAGGTCCGCAGAATCCTAAGATTCGACTCGGGAAGTCAATCTGCTGCGAGGCATACGACTTGAATTGAAAAAGATGCAGGGAGGAGAGACGCAGGGGGGCGTTCATATCGGCAAATTTACCAATTCAAGTTTGTTTCCCTGCAGGAGTAATGAGATTAAATGTAATCGGATTGTATTATATTTGCCCCTCAAATTCGATAAAGTGGCCAATACCAACACAATTTCGACGAAATTCAGCAAAGAAACCTACCTCTATTGGTATGAGTTGATGCTTCTGCTGCGCCGGTTTGAAGAGAAAACAGGGCAATTGTACGGTATGCAGAAGATCAGAGGTTTTTGTCATCTCTACATTGGGCAGGAAGCATTAGCAGCAGGATGTATGACTGCTACCAAACCTGAGGATTCCTTTATTACCGCCTATCGCGATCATGGGCTGGCCATTGCCAAAGGTATAACTGCCAAGGCTTGTATGGCGGAGCTGTATGGTAAAGCTACAGGTTGTTCAAAAGGGAAGGGTGGAAGTATGCACTTTTTCGGAGTAAAAGAGCGATTCTTTGGCGGTCATGGCATTGTAGGTGCGCAAATTGGAACGGGTGCAGGAATTGCCTTTGCAGAAAAATATCTGGGAACGGATAATGTCAGCCTTACCTTTTTTGGAGATGGTGCTGCCCGTCAGGGAATGTTGCATGAAACATTCAATCTGGCAATGACCTGGAAGCTCCCGGTTGTTTTCATTTGTGAAAACAATCACTATGCTATGGGAACATCTGTATCCAGAACTTCCAATGTGGTAGACATATACAAGCTTGCTGATGCATATGATATGCCGGGTGATTCTGTTGACGGAATGGATCCTGAAGCAGTTCACGAGGCTGTGGCGAGGGCAGTAAAGAGAGCACGCAGCGGGGATGGTCCTACCTTGTTAGAGATGAAGACTTACCGGTATAAAGGGCATTCCATGAGTGATCCTCAGAAATACCGGACAAAGGAAGAAGTAGAAGAATACAAGGAAAAAGATCCGATTGAAACCTCCCGGCAAATGCTGTTACAGTATTTTAAAGTCAGTGAGCAACAGATAGAGGAGATCAATGAACGGGTTCGCCTGGAAGTTGAGGAGTCCGTTAAATTCGCAGAAGAAAGTCCATGGCCATCCGACGACGAATTATTGAAGGATGTCTATGTGCAGGAAGATTATCCATTTATTATGGATTAACCGTTATACATTTTTAGGTTTATTAATATCTATCCATGTCAGAAAAAGAAAAAGTGCACTCAACAGATGCTGAATCCGCTGTAATTGATATTACCAAAGGGTTCTGGGCAAATAATAGTAAAAAAATTGTGTATGCTTTATCAGCCATACTTGTGTTGGTTGGAGGTATATGGGGTTATGACTACTTTATTGCAAAGCCCAAAGAGCAAAAGGCCCAGGAGGAAATCTTTCGGGCAGAAGCTAACTTCAGAAAAGATTCCCTTTCACTGGCGCTGAACGGAAATTCCACTACACCTGGATTTCTAAAAATCATCAGTAAATACAAGGGTACAGCTACTGGTAACCTGGCACAGCTTTATGCGGGTGAATGTTATTTACAACTGGGCGATTTTAAAAATGCTGTAAAGCATTTGGAAGCATTTGATGCCAATGGTGCCAAGCAGATAGAAGCGAAAGCTGAGGGTTTATTGGGAGATGCCTACTCAGAACTCAAAGAGAATGACAAGGCAATTTCTCATTACAAGAAGGCCGGGCAGTTATTTCCGGAAGATGCATTTCTTTCGTCTGAATACTTATTCAGAGCCGGATTATTACTGGAATTGTCTGGTAAAACGAACGAAGCCATTTCTGTATATAAAGAACTGAAGGAAAAGTTTCCCCGCACGGAAAAAGGGTTTTCAATAGATAAATATCTTGCCCGTTTGGGTGAGACCAACTGATAGTACATGGCAACGAAAGGGAATGCCCGATTGATTGCAGCAAATTCAGGCACCGGATCCTTGTCTGGTGCCTGTGTTGTTATAGTCAAAACCGACTGGAACGCACCCATTGTGGATGAGTTAGAGTCGGGTGTTATAAACGTATTATCGGAACGAGGTATTTCTGATATCGTTACCATCGTTGTGCCAGGTGCAGTTGAAATTCCATTCGGCATAAAAGCATACTGGAATGCTACCAAATATAAAGACGATCGTCCGGATGCCTTTATAGCATTGGGAACCGTAATCAAGGGAGATACCCCACATTTTGAATATGTTTGTCAATCTGTAACGCAGGGAATTACCCTACTGAATCAGGAACTACCTGTGCCTACTGTATTTGGTGTGCTGACTGTTAATAATGAACAACAGGCATTGGAAAGAATTGGAGGAATTCATGGGCACAAGGGGGAGGAAGCGGGATTAACCGCTATAAAAATGATTGAACTCACTCGTCAAATCAAAGCAAGACGCTGAGCATGAAAGTACAATTATTCATCCCCTGTTTTGTAGATCAACTTTTTCCGGATACAGCTTTCAATATGGTGAAGCTACTGGAAAAGGCCGGTTGTGAAGTTAGCTACAACACTGAACAGACCTGCTGTGGTCAGCCTGCATTCAATGCCGGATTCCGGGAAGAAGCCAAAGAAGTATGCCGGAAGTTTATAAGCGATTTCACCGGAAAGGACTACATAGTAGCTCCCAGTGCCTCCTGTGTAGGTTTCATTCGCAATTATTATAAAACCCTTTTTACACGAGATTCCGCGTATGTGTATGGAGCGCAGCGGATTCAATCAAGGATTTTTGAACTCAGTGAATTTCTGGTAAACATCGCAGGTGTTACGGATTTTGGAGCCAGATTTTCAGCCCGTGCCACCTATCACGATTCCTGCGCTGCACTGCGGGAAGTGCGCCTGAAAGATGAACCCAGAAAACTTTTAAGCTGCGTTAAAGGCCTTGAATTGATTGAAATGAAGGACAACGAGACCTGTTGTGGGTTTGGTGGAACATTCGCAACCAAGTTTGACGATATTTCGGCAGCGATGGCAGATCAAAAGCTTACAAATGCAATGGAAACAACCGCTGAATACATTATTTCAACGGATTTAAGTTGCCTGATGCACATAGACAGCTATGGCATAAAAAATGGGAAAATACTCAAAACCCTGCACCTTGCAGATGTGCTGGTTCGTGGTTGGTAATTAAAAAATCTTGACTATGGCTTACTGGCTGATAAAATCTGAGCCTTTCAAATATTCATGGGATCAATTTGAAAAAGACGGAAAGACCTTTTGGGATGGCGTTCGAAATTATGCGGCCCGAAATAACCTGAAGTCGATGAAAAAAGGGGACCATGCTTTTTTTTATCATAGTAATGAAGGGCTTGAGATAGTAGGTATTGCGGAAGTTCTAAACGAATATTACCAGGATCCAACGACGCAGGAAGAGGCATGGGTAGCTGTTGATTTTATTCCCGTCAGAAAACTCAGCAATCCTGTAACGCTGGCAACCATCAAAGCTGAAAAAAAGCTGGCTCAGATGGCACTGATCAGGCTGGGACGGCTTTCTGTTCAACCTGTTACGGAAGAGGAATGGAATATTGTTTTATCTCTAGCAGGTGAATAATCACCTGTGTCAATCTTCAACAGTAAATCGTACAGATTTTTGTTCGAGTTCACGGAGTACTGGCAGATAGATAGATTTATGGACAGGAATGTGCACTCCTGGTAACATAATGACCCCATTCAGGATGAGTTTCGCGGCTATGGCCAATGGTAGGCCTACCGTTTTTGCCATGGCGGTATATATAGCATCTTCCCCTTTTACTACCAGACTGAGTTTTACTTCCCGATAGACATTGTTCAACCTGTATCCAATTTCGTGTAGGAGAAGGATCATATCATGGTCATCCTTATTCAGGGAAAGTTTCTCTTCCAATTGTCGTTGAAGAATTTGAGCCGATGAAACGCGACCCATTTGAATTAGCTTTTGCTGAAAAAGTCCCAGGAAATCAAGTTGATGTTCAATGTGATCGTCAAGATGAGGAACATTTTTCAGTTTTGATCTGAAAAAATCATGATAACTGGTTGAATCTGAATCTATTAATTCTGAATCGTCTGTGCAGCCAGATTCAACAAGCACCTTCCATCCCTTACAAAAATCAGGGTGCCGAAGTGTTGAACGGACGAAATCGTACACGTCTTTCAGACCATAGAGATTTATATACGGCATAGAATCTCTGTTGGGATACCAGGCATACGTTCCTGCACCAGGTATAGATACCGTCCGACCAGGATCAAACAGCTCCGGGTAGGGCAACAATACAGGCTGACCATCCTTCAGAAACCGGGCGCCCTCATTACCGGCCAGTACAACATTTCGGGGATTCCAGCTGATCTTATAATGCCATGGGTTATCATCCGATTCAGGAGCGATCAGTCCTCCGCAATGGGAATAGAATTTTTCAATTCTGCCTCCTTTCTGGTGAATCTGATCAATTGCTTCCATGGCACTCATGTGATCAATACCAGGGTCAAGCCCCATTTCACAAAGGAATACTAAACCCCTTTCCTGTACTGCTTCGTTTAATTGCTTCAGTTCGGGGGAGAGATAGGATGCATTCAGGAAATGTTTCCCACTCCGCAGGCATGCGCTGGCTACAGTCAGATGGCAGGAGGGGGGAAGCATAGAAATAACCAGATCGGAAGCATTTAGCAACGGATGCCAGGTATCCTGCTGATCAAGGTCTAGATAGTAAGAGCAGCCTCGGGGATGGCCGGCAATCTTCTGGTTGGCCAGTGAAATATTGCCATCTGCAACCCATACCGTCCAATCTTCCTGGAAAGCCTGTTCCAGCAGGGTTCGTATCAGCACAGTGGAGGATTTGCCTGCCCCTAAGATCAAAATGGTCTGCATAACACAAAGTACGGATAGTTAAGGTTATAAGCCTAAAATAAGGTAAATTCGCAACTCTGAAACCTTATGCGAAGGCTATAACCTTCAGACCCATCTAACAGACGTATATGGATGAATTGAACCAGCCAGAACAGACCCGGGATAACGACAGGATCATTCCTGTCAATATTGAAGAACAAATGAAATCGGCATTCATCGATTATTCGATGAGTGTGATTGTGAGCCGTGCATTGCCGGATGTACGGGACGGTTTAAAACCTGTACATCGCCGCATTTTGCATGCGATGAATGAACTGGGCTTAGACTACAACAAACCAACAAAAAAATGCGCCCGTATTGTGGGGGAGGTATTAGGTAAATACCATCCGCACGGTGATACAGCCGTATATGATTCACTGGTCCGAATGGCCCAGGAATGGAATATGCGGTATACGATGGTTGATAAGCAGGGGAATTTCGGTTCTCCGGATGGGGAAGGTCCGGCTGCCATGCGTTATACGGAAGCCCGTATGCAGCGGATTTCGCAGTATATGATGGAGGATATCGACAAGGAAACTGTTGATTTTCAGTTAAACTTTGACGATTCGCTGGAAGAACCCACCGTATTACCTACCAAAATTCCTCAGTTACTGGTAAACGGATCCAGTGGAATTGCGGTGGGGATGGCCACCAATATGCTGCCGCATAATCTCACGGAAGTGGTAGATGGCTGTATCGCTTTCATTGATAACCGGGACATTACCATCGACGAATTGATGCAGTTTGTAAAGGCTCCGGACTTCCCTACAGGAGGCATCATTTATGGAATGGAAGGCGTTCGGCAGGCCATGATGACAGGTCGGGGAAGGGTAGTAGTGAGAGGAAAGCTGACCGTTGAAACCAAGGCCAACGGAAGAGAACAGATCATTATAACGCAGGTTCCCTATCAGGTAAGCAGGGATGTTCTGACCTCCAGAATTGGGCAGCTGATCATTGACAAAGTAATTGATGGCATCGTACACGTAAACAATGAATCCAATAAAGAAGGTACCCGTATTGTACTGGATCTTCGCCGGGATGCCGTTGCGAACCTGATCATCAACCAATTGTACAAATTCACAGAACTACAGACTTCTTATGGTATAAACAATGTAGCGCTTGTCAGAGGACGGCCACGGACACTGAATCTTAAGGATCTTATCAGTGAATTTGTTGATTTCCGACATGAGGTGGTTATTCGCAGAGCGAATTATGAATTAAGGGAGGCGGAGAAGAAGGCCCATATCCTGGAAGGCTATCTGATTGCCCTGGATCATCTGGACGAAGTGATTAAGCTGATCAGAAGCAGTGCCACACCTGAAATCGCGAGAGAAGGGCTGATGAGTCAGTTCGGCATGTCTGAAATCCAGGCAAAAGCCGTACTGGATCTGCGTTTGCAGCGCTTAACAGGAATGGAGCGGGATAAGATAAAGGAGGAGTACAATGAGATCATGAAACTCATTGGAGAGCTCAAGGAACTTCTTGCTGATTCAGGATTACGTTTTGCGCTGATTAAAAAGGAATTGCTGGATGTTCGGGATAAGTTCGGAGATGAGCGTAGGTCGGAAATAACCTACCTGGAAAACGAGATGAGTATTGAAGATCTCATCAAGGAAGAGGATGTAGTGATCACCGTTTCTCATCTGGGGTATATTAAAAGAACATCTGCCACGGATTACCGGAGCCAGAAGAGAGGAGGGCGTGGATCAATTGGGGGCAAGACGAGAGAAGAGGATTTCATCGAGCATATATTTGTAGCGAGTACCCATCACACGCTGATGTTCTTCACTGAAAAGGGAAGATGCTACTGGCTGAAAGTATACCAGATTCCGGAAGGGGAGAAGCAGAGCAAAGGCAGAGCCATTCAGAATCTGATACAACTGCCTCCGGATGATAAAATCCGTGCCATTATTGATGTCAAGAATCTCAATGATGAAGAATTTGTAAAGAGTCATTACATCATACTCTGTACCAAGAAAGGTATTATCAAGAAAACACATCTGGAGGATTTCAGTCGCCCCAGAGCCAATGGTGTCAATGCGATTACCATTGTTGAGGGAGATCAGTTGCTGGAAGCGCGGATGACGGATGGCAACTGTGAGGTTATGATGTCAGTTCGGAGTGGAAGAGCGATTCGCTTCCCGGAAGACAAAGTTCGTCCGACCGGCAGGGGGGCTATTGGAGTGACCGGTATTGAAGTGGACGATGAAAATGATGAAGTAATTGGTATGATTTGTGTGAACAGGGAAGATACTACCAGAACCGTATTGGTGGTTTCGGAACGCGGATATGGGAAGCGTACCCCTGTGGATGAATACCGGGTTACGAATCGGGGAGGAAAAGGAGTAAAAACCATTAATGTTACAGATAAAACCGGTAAATTAGTTGGAATTCTGGATGTGCAGACCACACAGGATCTGATGATCACCTGTATTTCAGGCCTTACCATCCGGATGTCTGTGAGCAATATCAGTGAGTTGGGAAGAGCTACACAGGGGGTAAAACTGATCAGACTGGATGATGGGGACAAGATTGCGGCCATTACCCAGCTTGATGAGCAGGAAGAGGAAGTGAATTTACCGGAAACGTCAGCAAATGACGAGTCCTCAACTCCGGAAACCGAAGCGTAAAAATAGCATAACTATAAAACTGAAAACATGAAACGTATACTCAGCGTGACCCTTATGGCTGCCTTCGTGGCAGGTTCAGTTACGGGTCAGACCGTTAAAAAAACAAAGGAATTTATTACAGCCAATGACTGGGTGAAAGCAAAAGATGCGATCGAGCTTACTCTCAGCAACCCTAAGATCAAGAAAGAAGAGCAGGCTGAAGCCTGGTATCTGAAGGCAAAAATTTACAGTGCGTTTGCCACAACCGCCACATTGAAAGCAACTGCGCCAGCTGATTCCCGGAATGTTGCTTTAGAATCCATTAAGAAAGCCATTGAACTGGATAAAAACCAGGCTCAGGTGTTCCTTACTATGGATCAGTATGCACCTGTTTTCAACCTCTATACAAGCAGTTTTGAAGATGGTGCGGCCCGATACAATGAAGCCAAATACGATGAAGCGCTAAGTGAATTCAAAAAAGCAGCGGTTACCGGTGAATTTATATTTAGTCAGGGATGGGGATTATACAAACTCGATACTACACTTACGTATTATTCGGCTTTGTCTGCTCTTAATGGCAAGAAAGAAGATGAAGCAGTGGCTCTGTTCTCCAAACTTGCAGATGCCCGGGTTGCGTCTAATCCTGACCAGGCTACTTCTTATCGTTATCTCGCAAAATATTACTTCGATAAGAAAGATGAGGCGAATATGAATAAATACATCGCGCTCGGAAAAGAATTGTATCCGAATGATGATTATCTGCCGTTGCTGGAATTGGATTTTGTTCGGGACAAAGGCGACAAAGCTGCTTTGTATGCAAAGTTTGATGAAATGATCACATCCAATCCCAACAACTTTGATATTCTTTTTGAATATGCCAATGAACTGTTTGGAGAAACACATGTATCGGATATCAAGCAGAAACCTGCAAACTATGATCAGAACTGTCTTAAAATAGCGGAACTGTACACAAAAGCTTCAGGCATCAAGCCGGAGAATTTTGATGTGCTGCTGTCTCTTGGAAAGCATTTTTATAATATGGCCTTGTTCAAAGATGAGGAAGCAAGAGCCATTAAAGGCACAAAGCCGGAAGATGTGAAGAAAAAAGCGGATATGCGTAATGAAGTGATTGCGCTGGCGGATAAAACGATTGCCCCGCTGGAGAAAGTTTTCAATCATTATGATAGCCAGGAAAAGTTGAAAACACATGATCGCTCCAATTACAAATCTGCTGCCAGTTTGCTGCAATTTGCATTTGAAAGAAAAAATGACAAGGCCAAGTCTGATTTTTATCAGAAAAAATATGATGAGGCAGATAAAAAGCAATAAGTCAATAGAATATTGATTTCAACAAAAAGTGGATGCAGGAATTGCATCCACTTTTTTATTTTTACGAAAATATCGTGAAATGGGGATTCATTTAGGCCGAAGCAGTTTTGGACGTATGGAGAATACTGGGCGGTTTCTCAGCAGGCAGGAGGCTCAGGAATTATTAGATACATGGGTGTTGAATGAACGACTGAAAGTACACATGTATCAGGTTGCGCATTTAATGCGTTCATGGGCTATCGAGAAATGTCTGGCAACGGATCAAGAGGCATGGAAATGGGAATTGGCAGGTTTGCTGCATGATGCGGATTGGGATCAGTGGCCGGAACAACACTGTAAAAAAATCATCGAGGAGCTTGAATCTAGAAATATTGATCCGGAGGTGATTCATGGAATTGCTTCTCATGGGCACAGGCATTTTGGCGTTGAACCGGTAAATGAACTGGATAAGATGCTGTACGCTTTTGATGAACTAAGTGGTTTCATACATGCGTATTCTCTGATGCGTCCCGGAGGATATGCAGGGATGGATATTAAAGGAGTCCGGAAGCGATTGAAGGACAAAGCATTTGCTGCCAGTGTAAGCAGGGAAGACATTCAGGATGCTGCCGACAGGGCAGGTTTATCTGTAGATGAGCTGATTCAGTTTATCATTGACCATCAGGGAAAGTGAAGAAAAGAGTTTAGAGATTAGACATTAGAGGTTAGAGATAGCTAAATTTCTATTTAACATAATATAAATTATGAGACTATTCGGAAGTTAGGTTTATTAATTAATCCGGTTCCGTAGCAAATTGTAATCGACATAAACTTGAGTACAGTCCATTTTGAGCAAATAATTCTTCGTGCGTACCGGATTCTAATATTCTGCCTTTTTCCAAAACGTAAATTTTATCGGCATTCCGAACCGTGGACAACCGGTGGGCTACCACAAAAGAAGTTCTGTTGCGCATTAGATTGTCCAGTGCTTCCTGAACCAGTTTTTCTGAGGCAGAATCCAGTGAACTCGTAGCTTCATCAAGAATCAGGATAACCGGGTTTTTCAAAATAGCCCGGGCAATGGCTATACGCTGGCGCTGGCCGCCGCTTAGTTTGACACCCCGTTCACCTACAATCGTATTGTATTTCTCCGGGAAGGATTCAATAAAATCATGGGCATTAGCCTGCCTGGCCGCTTCTTCAATATCGTCCTGGCTAGCTTCTGGCTTACCATACGCTATATTGTCTCTGATGCTGCCTCCAAACAACAAAACATCCTGTGGAACAAAAGCCATTTGGCTTCTTAATTCGCTTAAAGGCCAATCTGTATGTGGTTTACCATCAAAAAAGAGTTTTCCTTCCTGCGGATCATAGAATCGGAGCAATAGTGAAACTATGGTAGATTTTCCGGCACCACTCGG
>CANHUD010000008.1 GCA_947463665.1 Sphingobacteriales bacterium | reverse complement strand
TTGGCAAGGAAGGAAAGCTGGCCGTTACGGGCTTCTTCAATCTTGCCAAAATCATGAACGGCAGCGTTTGGGTCGCCTTCTACCTTCCCGTTGATGATTCCGGCTATTTGTAGTGCGTTGAATTGCATGCGTTTCGAGTTGTTTTGTTTAACCTAACCCACGTAACAAAGGTAAAATTTTTTAACAGGTGCTGATAGGTTTTCGTGAATAAGGGCGTTATCGACCTGTGAAATGTCACGCAGCCGACCGTCTTTGTACAGGATTCGGATATGTTCAACGTGTGGATCGTATAAGCGGTTCACTGATTCCCCTGTAAAACATACAAAACCTGCTTCTTCTGGTGTAAAACCGGTTATTCGGACCGTTTCCCGGTGTTTTTCAGTCAACAGGCCAGGATCAATTGGTGTGGCCTGTAGTTGTACTTTGAGCAGTTCCCGGTTCATGACAGAGCGACAAAGGAAGGAAAGCACTTTATCCGGATGATGGCACCATTTCTTCATAGCCACGATTACATCGGCATCATCCAGTGATGTGAAAAGATCCAGGTTTTCATCCATGGCACCGGAAAATTCTCCTGCCAGAAATCTGGTCAGGGGGCCATCGGTCCTGACGTCTACATCACCCTGCTGGAGCAGGCGTTTAGCGCGTTCCAGGATCTTCACCAGCATCATTTCTGCTGCCAGAACCGTCTTGTGCAGATATGCCTGCCAGTACATGAGCCGTCGGGCCACCAGAAACTTCTCTATAGAGTAGATGCCTTTTTCTTCCACAACCAGCTCTCCCTGGTGAACAGTCAGCATTTTTAGGATGCGATCGTATCCGATGACACCTTCGCTGACACCGGTGAAGAAACTGTCGCGGGTAAGATAATCCATCCGGTCTACATCCAGCTGCCCACTGATCAGCTGATGAAGGAATTTTTTCGGATGCTGGCCTGTAAAGATCTCGATTGCCAGCTTTAGTTGTCCGTTAAACTGCTGATCCAGTTTTTTCATGAGCATGAGCGATATGTCTTCATGATGAAGATCTTCAATCAGCACATGTTCAAGGGCATGGGAAAATGGGCCGTGGCCGATATCATGCAGCAGGATAGCGATTTTAGCGGCTGTTGCTTCCTCCGGGGTAATGTCTGCGCCCTTGTTCTGAAGTTCGGAGAGGGCCAGCCCCATCAGGTGATAGGCACCCAGAGCATGGTGCAGCCGGGTATGAACCGCGCCCGGATAGACCAGATGGGCCAGAGCCATTTGCTTGATCCGGCGAAGGCGCTGGAAATAGGGATGGGATAGGATGTTGAAGATCAGCGGTTCATCGATGGTGATGAAACCGTAGACCGGATCATTTATGATTTTGCGGAAAGGCATTCGTGTTAAAATTGAAGAATAAAGGCGACAAAGGTAAAAAGCGGCAGACGGAAATACTAACTTTAGCCGATTATTAACGATAAATGGTGTTATGGCTATACCGGTGATCTTATGGGTGGATGACGAAATGGAGAGTTTGCAATCACAGAAAAAATTCCTGGAGTCCAAGGGGTATCAGGTGCATACCCTGACCAATGGATACGATGCGCTGGATTATGTGAAGGAGCATCCGGTGGATGTAGTGTTGCTGGATGAATCGATGCCCGGCATCAGCGGACTGGAAACACTAAGCCGGATCAAAGCGCTGCAGGGTAGTCTTCCAGTGGTGATGATCACTAAAAATGAAACGGAGAATCTGATGGATGAAGCGATCGGTTCTCAGATCAGTGATTATCTGATCAAACCGGTGAATCCCAATCAGGTTCTGCTAAGTCTGAAGAAGATCATCGATAACAAGCGACTGGTAGCGGAAAAAACGGTAACAGCCTATCAGCAGCAGTTTCGCGAACTTTTTATGGCCCTGAACAGCGATCCTGACCATCGGCAGTGGATGGAAATCTACCGCAGGCTGGTTTACTGGGAACTGGAGATGGGAAAGAGTGAAAGTCCTGAACTGCAGGAGGTGTTGCAATCCCAGAAGAATGAGGCCAATACGGAATTCTTTAAGTTTGTTAGTCGCCATTACCTGTCCTGGGTAAATCCGAAGTCTACGGATGCTCCGATCATGAGCCATACGCTGTTCCGTTTTAAGATCCTGCCGCACATACAGCCCGATGTCCCCACGATATGGCTGCTGATCGACAATCTGCGGTTTGACCAATGGAAGGTTATACAGCCGGTATTCACAGAGCTGTTCCGCATCATGGAGGAAGAGACGTTTTACAGCATTCTGCCAACGGCCACCCAATACAGTCGGAATGCCTGTTTTTCCGGACTGCTACCGCTCGAAATGGAAAAATCCTTCCCTTCTCTCTGGAAAAACGATGAGGAAGAGGGGGGTAAAAATCTGGCAGAGGAAGAGTTTTTCCGTCACCAGCTGAAACGTCTGCGCAGGGAGGATATCCGGTTTTCGTATCAGAAAATTCTGACGGCACAGGATGGGCAGCGTTTGCTGGACAATGCACACAATCTGTTGCAACAGGATCTGAGTATTGTGGTGTATAATTTTGTGGATATGCTGAGCCATGCCCGAACAGAGATGGAAGTGCTGAAAGAGCTGGCTGCCGATGAAGCCAGTTACCGGAGTCTGACTCATAGCTGGTTTCTGCATTCTCCGTTGTATCAGGCATTGAAAAAAATTGCCGACAAGAAATTTCAGCTGATTTTGTCGACCGACCATGGCAGCATCCGGGTGAATACCCCGGCTAAGGTTATTGGTGACAAGCTCACTACCACGAATTTGCGGTATAAACACGGCCGGAACCTTAATTATGAGGCACGCGATGTGTTCGCGGTAAGAGATCCAAGGGAGGCGGGACTGCCTTCTCCCACGGTCAATTCATCGTTTATTTTTGCCCGGGAAGACGGGTATCTCTGCTATCCTAACAACTACAATCATTTTGTAAACTATTATCGAAATACGTTTCAGCATGGAGGCGTCTCCATGGAGGAAATGCTGATTCCCGTTATACGAATGCAGGTTAAAGGAAGTTAGTTCAGCCAGAGGCATACCATTGAGGCACCCTGCATAGGCCGGGGGCAGATCACCTGTCCGCGGTTGTAAACGATAAGTTCACCGTCCGTACCCAGATCCCAGAGTCTGCCGCGCAGTGATACCGTCATCCCAAATGGAGTGTTAAGTGGACGAATGCGGGCTGGAAGGGTATATTTTAGCCAGGCCTCACGGAGGGAGATCCTGCCACTGTCTTCTTTTTGAACATCTGCCGGTGCGTCAAAGCCACTGTAGCCCATCCAGCTGCGCTGCATGGAATTTTCAGATGGTGTAAATGATGGGACGGCGATGAATTGAGGTGCCCGTTGCTGCACCGCCTGGTAACTTTCCGGAAACCAGGCATCTGCACAGATCATAACCGATGTTCTGCCGATGGGCAGATCATATACAGGCTGTTCGCCGGGCAGACTTCGCTTGGTGAATGGCTGTTCATCTGCAGTAGGAAAGGCCTTGCGGGTGAAATGGGGCTGCAGACTGCCGTCCGGATTGAAAATGGCTGAAACATTTTCCAGCGATCCGTTCTTTACGATGATCCGGTTGTTTTTTATGCGGGGCGACTGTAAAAGTATGGAGCCGGCGATGATGGTCACACGGTATTTTTTTGCGAGTCGGCTGAAAACATCTTGATATAATCCCGCCATTTTCTTTGCCTTGGTGGCAAATACCGAGTGGGTTACCTTATTGGTGGCAGAGTCCGGCGACATAAACCAGGAGGCTATATATCTAAAGTAGTTAGTAATAACGAATTTGGTTATAGCTTTTTCGAGTGTGGGAGCATTATAGACTTCATTTTTTTCTTCTGACAGTACCAGCCAGGTCCCGATATATTCCGGGAAGATTACAACCGTATTGGGGTGAAGCCAATTGTTTTGCTTACACTGATTCATATAGCCGTCCAGCTTGGCAAAAAAATGTTCCCCGGAAGTATAATCGGCGGGTTCCATCCATGCGTTGATCCCGATCACATTTCCCTTACCCGAATCGGCATTCACTACAAAGGTAGTATCAAGCTGCAGCTGAGGGGAAACAGCAGGAGCTGTTCTGCCAGTATAGGCCCAAAGCAGATAGGCTGCCAGTGCGCTTAGCAGGATCCAGCCGATAAGGTGAGTTGATCTTTTCATGTACGTCGCAATTTAGGGGATTCGTGGTACAAAACAGGCAAACTGTTTATAGCCCCGTTTATGCACATACTTAGGGCTGAATGTAGAAAAGTTTATGCAGAATGCTATGCTGAAAGGGATTGATGGCAGTACATTTGTGCAAACACGGTGATTGATTATGAAGACAAATGCTGCCACCCTGACGAAGATGGAGAAGCTGATTGAAGAGGCCGGGTACATCATCCGGTATGAACGGGGAACGTTTCAAAGTGGATATTGCATTCTCGAACAGAAGAAAGTGATCGTGCTGAATAAATTCCTGCAAACGGAGGGGCGTATCAATACACTGATTGACCTGATCTCTGTACTGACGATCGAGCCTACTCATCTTTCTCCCGAGAGCCGCAAGGTTTTTGAAGATTTACCCACTAAACAGGAGCAGGCCTGATTATTCTTAGTGGCAATTCCTCCTTTACATATCACCTTTCTGGGTACAGGTACCAGTAGCGGGGTACCAATGATCGGATGTGATTGTGCCGTATGCCATTCTTCAGACCCTCGTGACAACCGACTACGAAGCAGTATTCTTGTGTCATCCGGCACAACAACGCTGGTGGTGGATACCGGCCCCGATTTTCGATACCAGATGCTTCGTACGAATACCCGCCGGCTGGATGCGGTATTGTTTACACATCCCCACAGAGATCATATTGCCGGTTTGGATGATATCCGGGCGTTTAATTTTTTTTCATCTCTTCCAATGGAGATCTATGCTAATGCCCTTACGGAGGAGGCATTGCGCAGGGATTTTTATTATGCGTTTGCGGAGCGTAAATATCCGGGAGTACCGGAAATTAATCTGACGCGGATCACCGATGATCCTTTTTGGGTAGGCGATATACCGGTAACTCCTATCGATGTCTGGCATATGCAGATGCCGGTTCTCGGTTTTCGGTTTGGGAATTTTACCTATATAACAGACGCCAACCGAATGGATGAGGCATCCAAAGATCGAATCCGCGGCTCAGAAGTGCTGGTTGTGAATGCACTCCGGCATCGCCCCCATATTTCCCATTTCACTTTGCAGGAAGCGATTGCGCTGGTGCAGGAACTGGAGATACCACAGGCCTATTTCACGCATATTTCCCATGAACTGGGTCTTCATGAAAACGTGAGCGATACACTTCCCGACGGCATTGCGCTGGCGTTTGACGGGCTACGTTTAAGCATTTGACGGAACACTAGCGGAGGTTGGTGAAAATACAGGATTATCGTGCATTAATCATCATGGTAAGTTCCTGCCACTGATTGATTTTTGTGTCAAAAACAGGATGAAAGAATGGTTGCTGGCGTATGGTACCTTTTCCCGTAAGGAGCGACTGGGAGTGGTGGTACTTCTGATTTTAGTTGGAATGGTCTGGCTTCTTCCGGCATGGTGGGGAAGTTCCCAGGGAAGGGAAAACAGAGCGTTTACGGTGAGGGCAGATTCGTTGCATGGAGCAACCTCCGTTCCGCTCACGAAGGTATACAGATTTGATCCGAACAAAATTTCTGACAGGGAATGGCGGGCTTTTGGTGTTCCTGATCGAACGGTTCGGATGATTCGGAATTATCTTCAAAAAGGCGGTCGCTTCCGAACACCCCTGTCTTTATTGTCCATCTACGGGATAGATACTCCCGTGGCAATGAAGCTGATTCCATATGTTCATATGGAAGAGACGCAACCGGTACGATCGCCGTATCGTTATTCAGGAAACATACGGTTGGATGTTGCTACGATCGATCCCCGTTTTCGGAAACCGCCAAGACAAGCTTTAGGGGCGGTAGATATAAATTCAGCCGATTCTGCTGAACTGGAGGCCTTACCATGGATCGGAGAAAAACTGGCTGGCCGGATTATTCGATTTCGGGAGGGGTGCGGAGGCCTGTATGCAATTGACCAGCTGGCCGGTATTTATGGACTTTCCGATACTGTATTTCTGCATTTCAGACCTTATTTACGATTGGGGAAAAAAGAACTTCGGGGCTTGCGCATCAACGTTTGGAATACAGACAGTTTATCTATACATCCCTATATACAGTATCGGCAGGCGAAAGCCATAGTTGCCTATCGGGCTCAGCATGGTGTTTTCCGGAGTGCAGATGATTTGCTGAAAATAGCGGCGCTGGATTCAGTTTGGTTGGAAAAAATCCGGCCGTATCTGAAATTGAATTGAATAAATCAGGGGGGAGAAAGACGTTGGATTGGGTTAATCCAGAAAATCTTCTTCTTTTTTTACAGCATACTTACTGAAAAGTTTATCGATAGCTCCCCCGAATAGTGGGAACTTTTCCTTTGCAAACTGGCTAATGATCGAAATGGCTTTGTTGGCCTGTTCTTCTGTTAATCCGGCCTGCATCAGACGTGAAATCAGTTCCTGCAAAATGAAGTAATTTAAGCGTTGAGCCTGTGGAAAGAGATCAGGCTACTTTGAGCATGTTCATTTTTGATTTGTCGAACTTGTGTATGGCGTATTCCAATGTAAGCACAAATTTCTTTTCATTGGAGGAAGGCAGTTCAAACATGGCATCCGTGAGTATGCTTTCACAAATAGAGCGAAGTCCTCTGGCACCCAGTTTGTATTCAACCGCTTTGGTAACCATAAAGTCTAGTACCGGTGTTTCTATGGTCAATGCGATGCCTTCCAGTTCAAAGAGTTTTGTGTATTGCTTGATCAGAGAGTTTTTGGGTTCCGTTAAGATAGCCCGAAGCGTTTCTGCATCCAGGGGGCTCAGGTAGGTGACAACCGGTAAGCGTCCCAGCAGTTCGGGAATCAGGCCGAATGTTTTAAGATCCTGTGCATTGACATATTGCAGCAGGTTCTTTTTCATTTCTTCCTGTTCGTTTTTGTTTACATTGAAGCCGATGGAATTGGTATTCACCCGACGGGCTATGATTTTATCAATTCCATCGAAAGCTCCACCACAAATGAAGAGTATATTCTGTGTATTGACCTTGATGAGTTTTTGTTCCGGATGTTTTCTTCCTCCCTGTGGTGGTACCAGAACCTCTGTACCTTCCAGAAGTTTTAGCAATCCCTGCTGAACGCCTTCTCCGCTTACATCCCTGGTAATAGACGGGTTGTCTCCTTTTCGGGCGATTTTATCGATCTCATCAATGTACACGATTCCTTTTTCAGCGGCAGTGACATCGTAATTGCAGACTTGCAAAAGGCGGGTAAGAATGGATTCCACGTCTTCACCCACGTAACCTGCTTCTGTAAATACAGTGGCATCAACGATCGCAAAAGGAACATTCAGGAGTTTAGCGATGGTTTTGGCGAGAAGTGTTTTTCCGGTTCCTGTTTCTCCAACCATCACGATGTTGCTTTTGTCGATTTCAACATCGTGTTCACTGGTTTTGTACTGGAGTCTTTTGTAATGGTTGTAGACCGCTACTGATAGTACTTTTTTGGCATCGTCCTGTCCAATGATATATTCATCCAGGAAGCGTTTGATCTCTGTAGGTTTACTTACGGTGAGTTTGTATTGAGAACCTCTTCCATCTGTTCGGATGGTGAGTTCCTGTTCAATGATTTCACGGGCATGTTCCACGCAGTTTTCGCAGATATGACCATCCTGCCCGGCTATAAGGATTTTAACCTCATCCCGGCTTCTTCCGCAAAAAGAACAATGCAACGTAGATTTTGCCATACTATAAATACTTCAGAGTATCAAATGTAACACAAAAAAACGGCTAATGCCATAGCTGGCTGCTACTGGTCTCATTTTTTATTTAGACAGCTGCGTGCATAAGTCGCTGTAAGTCAGTTAGCTGATGGAGTTAAGTACGCCATCAACGATACCATATTTCACAGATTCCTGTGCATCCATCCAGTAATCGCGGTCAAAATCCTTCATAACTTTTTCGAAAGGCTGGCTGCAATTATCGGCCAGGATTTTAGCTCCCAGTTCTTTGATCCTGCGAATTTGTTCTGCCATGATCTCCAGATCTGCTGAAGTACCCTGTCCGCCGCCACTGGGCTGATGGATCATAACTTCTCCGTGCGGGAAGATGAATCGCCGTCCTTTGGCACCACCGCTAAGCAGGATGGATCCCATGGATGCGGCCATTCCCATACAGACGGTAGATACAGGGGAGCTGATCATTTGCATGGTATCGTAGATCACCATTCCGCTGGTTACCACGCCACCCGGGCTATTGATATAAAAAGTGATTTCTTTTCCCGGATCGATGGCCTCCAGATAAAGCAGGCGTGAGGTAATATCTTTTGCACTGCGATCATCAACCGGACCCCAGAGGAAAATTTTTCGCTGTTCGATGAATTTTTTGTCGAACTGGGCGGTGCTGAACATTTTTTCCATCGGATTTTCGGGAAGTTTTGGTTCATCCTCTTCTTCCATCCGGACGCGTATCTTCTGATTCAAGTATTCCATAGTTATTTTTGTTTTCTGGGATTGGTGAGCAATACTTCATCTACCAGTCCGTATTCCTTGGCTTCCTGTGCGGTCATCCAGAAATCCCGGTCGAAATCCTGTGCAATTCGTTCTACATCCTGACCACTGTGGTTGGCCACAACTTCGTAGAGTTCTCTTTTCAGTTTTTTCACCTGATTAACCGTTATCTCAATATCCGATGCCTGTCCACCGGCACCTGCACTGGGCTGGTGCATCATGATCCTCGAATGTTTGAGGGCTGTCCGCTTGCCATGAGTACCGGCGCACATCAGTACTGCCGCCATACTGGCAGCAACGCCGATGGTGATGGTGGCCACATCCGGGGTTACATACTGCATGGTGTCATAAACACCCAGACCGGCATATACTGAACCGCCCGGGCTGTTGATATACATCTGGATATCGCGCTGGCGATCCGTGCTGTCCAGGAAAAGAAGCTGTGCGGTTATAATATTGGCAACTTCATCCGTGATCGGATAGCCCAGAAAGATGATCCGGTCCATCATCAGGCGGCTGTACACATCCATCACAGCGATGTTCATAGGCCGTTCCTCAATGATGTTGGGGGTCAGATTGGTGACCATGTGCTGGGTATATCCATGAAGGGTATTACTGGAAATACCCCGGTGTTTCACTGCGTATTTTTCAAATTCTTTTCCAAAATCCATAGCGGGTATTTTATAATTAGGCAAGTTACTTGTTTTGATGCTCTAAAATCGTGCTAAAGGGTTAAAATGCGACAAACTGTCCCTTCCGGCCTGCTTTAGCCATGGGAACAGTTTGCCATTTATCTTAAGAGCGCTTCGCTCCCTTGCGTATCTGATAAGGATCAATGCTGATGCTGGTGCTGCAGTTTGGTGAAGTCCTCCACCGATATAGGCTGTTCGGTGGTTTTCACCTGTGTGGCAGACCATTCAAAGATCTTTTCGGTGATAAGCCGGCGATAGGCACTGTCTACCTGCTGCTCATCCTGCATCATTTTGTCTACATAACTCTCTATCCATCCCATGTTTCCACCTTCCAGATTCATGCCACCGAAGTAGCCAAGGATCTGTTCTCTCATGCTGTTACGGAGTTCTTCCGGCTGGACTTCCAGCTGGTTATCCTGAACAATTTTATCGGAGATGAGGGTCCACTGAAGCTGGTTGCGGAAAGTCGGGAATTCGGCTTCCACTTCTTCAGCGGATTTGGGCTTTTCTCCCCCGGACTGCATCCAGCGTTTGAGGAAGGCTTCGGGGAAATCCATCTTCACCTCATCGGTGAATTTGTGGTACAGTTCATGGTGAAGCAAATTGACAGCCTGTCTGTTCCACTGCTCTTCGATGGTTTCCCTGACGGTTTGGCGGAACGCCTCTTCTGTTTTGATGTCCTTACCAGGAAATGCTTCTGTAAAGAAAGATTCTTCGAGGTCTCTTTTTTCTACCAGACCTACTTTCACTACGGTCATTTTGAACGACTGTGTAAGAGCAGTTTCGTCGGCCGCATTCAGGCCCAGGTCTTTTATCAGCCATTCGCGCTCTTTCTCATCAAAAGCGTTACCCAGCTGAAGTACAACGGAGTCATCCTTTTTCAGCCCCATCAGTTTTTCACGGAAGGAAGGCGCAAAATATTTAACCAGCAGGGAGTTTTCTTTAGAAGCTGTGCCTTCAGCCACGGTTCCATCTTCAGCTGCCGCTTCAAAAACCACATTCAGTACATTGTCTTCCGAAGACACTGTTTCAGGTTCTGAAAGTTTACCATGCCGCTGGCGCAGACGTTCAACTTCTTCCTCCACGGACTCGTCTGTTACCGATACCACATATTTGGGAAGATTCCAGGAAGCGAAGTCAATGGAGAACGTTGGTTTCAGACCTATTTCGAATGAAAAGGAATATTCCGCCGGCTCATTCATGCTGAGGTGATCGATTCGGTTCTCTTCTGCGGCCAGTGGCTGAGCGAATATGTCCAGTTTTTCAGCGCGGAGATAATCCATCAGTCCTTTTTCCACACTGCGCAGCACTTCATCTGCAAACAGGGCAGGACCGTGCATTTTACGGATCATACCTGCCGGAACCATGCCTTTGCGGAAACCCGGAATGTTTGCCTGTTTGGCATATTGCTTCAGGTTTTTTTCAAATGCCGGAAAATAATCTTCCCGGGTAACCGTAACCGTCAGTTTGTCGTTTAACAGGCCGATGTTCTCTCTTGATACAGTGGGCATAGTATTTAATTAACAGTTTTGCCGATCCGAAGGTCAGCTGATGCGGTGAACCGGCCGGAAACCTTCCGGACGGGCCGATAAAAAAGTGCGCATGGAGGGACTCGAACCCCCACGTCTTACGACACCAGATCCTAAGTCTGGCGCGGCTACCAATTACGCCACATGCGCTAAGGGGGCGCGAAGATACGAAAATTTTTGTGAAAGCAGAATTTTAGCATTCGGGATTATGCTGAACGGGGTTGGGGTGTGCTTCTTACCTTTGCAGTATGGAGTTGTTGGAATCACAACCTTTGTTGCCAAAATATGACCTGAATGAAGAGCAGGAAAAGAAAGAGATCGTACGCCAGTACAGGTCATTGCTGCGGGTATTGAAACCCAAGCTAAAGCCCGGCGACAAAGAGCTGGTGCGTCGTGCTTTTGAAATAGCGGTAGATGCACACAAGACCATGCGCCGGAAAAGCGGGGAGCCTTACATTCTGCATCCGCTGGCCGTTGCCCGCATTTGTGTGGAGGAGATCGGCCTGGGGGTACGTTCCACCATTTGCGCATTGCTCCACGATACGGTTGAAGATACCGATGTTACGCTGGATGAAGTAGAGCGTGAGTTTGGAACGGAGATCGCGCGGATCATAGACGGGCTGACCAAGATCTCGCATGTGGTGGATTCGAATTCCAGCCAGCAGGCGGAGAATTTCAAAAAAATTCTGCTGACGCTGACGGATGATCCGCGGGTGATTCTGATCAAACTTGCAGACCGTCTGCACAATATGCGGACGATGGACAGCATGAAGCCGGAGAAGCAGCTGAAAGTTTCATCGGAAACTGTTTATGTATATGCGCCACTGGCACACCGGATGGGTATTTACAATATCAAGACCGAGCTGGAGGATCTGGCGATGAAATACCTGGAGCCGGCCCCGTACAGGGAAATCGCCCGAAAACTTTCTGAAACCAAACGGGAACGCACCCGCTATATCAATGAGTTCATCAAACCAATAAGAGATAAACTGGACCGGGCAGAGTTCCTCTATGAAATCCAGGGAAGGCCTAAATCGATCCATTCCATCTGGAATAAGATGAAGAAAAAAGGGGTGAGCTTTGAGGAAGTGTACGATCTTTTTGCGATCCGTATCATCCTCACCTCGCCGCAGGAGCGGGAAAAGGAGGATTGCTGGAAAGTTTATTCGCTGATCACGGATATGTACACGCCCTCGCCGGAGCGTCTGCGCGACTGGCTCAGCAATCCGAAATCGAATGGATATGAGGCGCTGCATACCACCGTGATGGGTCCGCAGGGGAAATGGGTGGAAGTACAGATCCGCTCCAAACGGATGAATGAGATCGCAGAGAAAGGACTGGCTGCCCACTGGAAATATAAGGAAGGAGGTACAGAAGAAGACCGGTTTGATAAATGGTTTGCCCAGATCAGGGAGATGCTGGCACATCAGGACATCGGAACGATCGATTTCCTGCATGATTTCAAGACATCGTTCCTGACCGAGGAGATCTATGTGTATACCCCCAAGGGAGATGTGAAGATGCTGCCAACCGGGGCAAGTGCCCTTGATTTTGCTTTTTCCATACACAGTGCCATCGGCAGCAAGTGTATTGGCGCCAAGGTGAACCACAAATTGGTTCCGATCTCGCATAAACTGCGGAATGGAGACCAGATCGAGATTATCACCTCAAATAAACAGAAACCTTCGGAAGACTGGCTGAATGTGGTGGTTACCGCAAAGGCCAGAAATAAAATCAAAGATGCACTCAAGGAAGAAAAGCGTAAAGTAGCGGAGGACGGGAAATATATACTGCAGCGTAAACTGGAAGGCATAGGTGCTGCTTATCAAACCTTCAACATCGAGCTGCTTACAGGATTTTACAAACTATCTTCCCCGCTTGATCTTTTTTACCGGATTGCTACCAAAAGTATCGACCTCCATGAGCTCAGGGATTTCCATGTGCTGGGGGATAAGCTGGAAGCGCCCAAACCGATAAAACAGGAGGCAGAACAGCGGGCGGAGGCTGATCCGTCCAGAACGGGATCCAAAAAAGATACGGAACTGATCATATTCGGAGAGTCCAGCGACAGAATCGTGTACACACTTGCCAATTGCTGCAAGCCCATTCCAGGGGACGATGTATTCGGATTCGTGTCTACCGGAAAAGGACTTATCATTCATAGGACCAATTGTCCGAATGCAACCCGTTTGTTATCACAATTCGGCCATAGGGTGGTAAAAACCAAGTGGGCAAAAAATAAGGAGATATCGTTCCTTACCGGTATTTACATCATCGGACTGGACGATGTGGGCGTGATCAATAAAATTACCAACCTGATCTCCGGTGAACTCAAGATCAACATTGCGGCACTCACGATTGAGGCGCAGGAAGGACTTTTCAGGGGAACGATAAAACTTTATGTGCATGATAAGGAGGAATTGGAACATCTTTTTTCCCGGCTTAAACAATTACCCGGTATTCATTCTGTAGAACGATTCGATACGGAATCTGTATAGTTGCCCTTAACGTACTATCTTTGCCATTCTCAAAAAAGGCACATGGTTGATGTATTATTAGGCCTCCAGTGGGGCGATGAAGGAAAGGGGAAGATTGTAGATTATTTTGCACCTGGATACGACATCATCGCTCGTTTTCAGGGAGGTCCGAATGCCGGTCATACACTCTACGTAGAGGGTAAGAAAGTAGTATTGCATCAGATCCCTTCAGGCGTTTTTCACGATGGAATCATCAACCTGATCGGTAATGGGGTGGTGCTCGATCCGGTGACCCTGCGAAAAGAAGCGCAGAAAGTAGCAGAAATGGGTGTAGACTGCCGGAAGAATCTGTTCATTTCCGAGCGTACCCATCTGATTCTGCCTACTCATCGGGCGTTGGACAAAGCCTCAGAAATTTCAAAGGGCAACGAGAAAATCGGCTCAACATTAAAGGGAATTGGCCCTGCTTACATGGATAAAACCGGGCGGAATGGTTTGCGTGTAGGAGATTTGCTGGATAAGAACTTCACTACTCAGTATATTAAGCTTCGCCTCAAGCACCAGCGATTACTGGATGCCTATAATTTCAACGAAGATATTTCGGCCTGGGAAGAAGAGTTTTTTGAAGCGCTGGAATTTATGCGGGAACTTAATATCGTGAATGGTGAGTATTTTATCAACGACCGGTTAAGCAAAGGAGCCCGTGTACTGGCCGAAGGAGCACAGGGCAGTATGCTGGACGTGGATTTCGGAACGTTTCCGTTTGTGACTTCTTCCAGTACCACCACTTCCGGCGTATGCTCCGGACTGGGGGTGGCACCGCAAAAGATCCGGGAGGTAATTGGTGTTTCCAAGGCCTATTGTACCCGGGTAGGAAGCGGACCCTTCCCTACAGAACTGGAAAATGAGACCGGTGAAGAACTACGGAGGCTGGGCAATGAGTTTGGTGCTACTACCGGAAGACCACGCCGTTGCGGCTGGATCGACCTGGTAGCCCTTAAATTTGCGTGTATGATCAATGGTGTAACGCAGATTGTAATGACCAAGGCGGATGTACTGGACAGTTTTGAATCGTTATCCGTTTGCGAACGGTACAGCGTGAACGGGCAGGAACGGAGTGAAGTGCCTTATCAGATGCTGAAGGCAACCATTGAACCTATTCTTAGCTCCTTCCCGGGATGGAAAAAAGATATCACCGGTATTCAGTCTGCCGATGCCCTTCCAGAGCAGATGCAGAACTATATTAACCATATCAACACCTATCTTGGCGTTCGTATTACGTATGTCTCCAATGGTCCCGGAAGAGATCAGATAATCCGTTTGGCATAAGACGGAAAAATATGGAGAAAAATTTGGCTATATAAAAATTACATAGAAATTTTACGTCAGTTAATCCTGCTCAAATGGCTAAGTCTGAAAAACCTAAAAAGGTTGCTACGAAGAAAGCGGAGGATCCTGAATCCTCCTCAAAATCTGCATCTCGTTCCAAAAAGAAAAAGGAGGACGAGTTAGACGAGAATGATCCTGTTGAAGAAGAGGAGAACCCTCGTTCTTCCAACAAGCGTTCCTCCGATGAGGAGGACGATGAGGGGGATATGGACGAAGATGTGGATGATTGGGAAAAAGTGGAAGAAGATGAGGACTGGGATCCGGACTTCGATGAATTTGAACTTCCTAAATCCAAATCGGCTGCCAAAAAAACCGGTGGATCCAAGAAATCCGGTGATGACGACGATTTCTCTATCGATGATGAATTCAAGGATCTTGGATTTTTTGATGACAGTGGTCGCTTTGACGACGATGACGATGACTTTTAAGGTTGAGAATAATTGAAACATTTCCTGTTGAGAACAGGGAAAGATTCCGATTGCAAATGTTGAACTGGGCAAGTCAGTTCAACATTTGTAGTTTTCTGGACGACCAGCAATACAGCCGCGCTCCGCATTTCCACGATTGCCTGTTGGCCTGTGGGGCAATAGAACGGTTTACAGGTTCTACGGTTAAGGAACTGGATGTTTTTTTGGAGCGTAATCCTGACTGGCGGTTTTTTCATCTGACGTTTGAGGCGCTTTCAGATACGGTTTCTACGGAATCAACAACAGATAAGTGGGGATTTGCTCCAATGGGTTGTTTTGTACCTGAATATGTGCTAATTCTTTCGGATAGTACTATCCAAATTGGATCCTGCAAGGGAGACCATGCGCAGGTTTATCTTGCAATCACGGGCAGTGAACCGGTAATTCCCGGGGTACCAGCACATGCACTATCCATACAGGCGGGGGTTTCCCGGGAGCGATATCTTGATATTATCCGTAAGTTATTGGAACATATCCGGAGAGGTGATTGCTACGAGATCAATTACTGTCAGGAATTTTATGCTCAGGATCTGGTTATGGATCCGCTTCAGACCTGGTTGCAATTAACAGACCTCTCACCCAATCCGTTTTCTGCGTTTTACCGGGTTGGACATTCTTATTTGCTTTGTGCGAGTCCGGAAAGGTTTCTGGCCCGCAAGGGTACCCGGCTTATTTCTCAGCCAATAAAAGGAACGGCTCCCCGTGATCCGGAAAATCCAGAGCGGGACCATTTGTTAAAAGAGGAATTGAGGAGTAGTAGAAAGGATCGGATGGAAAATGTGATGGTGGTGGATCTGGTACGGAATGATGTATCGAGAGTTTGCAGGGAAGGAACGGTAGTTGTATCCGAATTGTATGGGATTTATGGATTTCCTCAGGTATATCAGATGATTTCAACCATAGAGGGAGAGTTGCGTCCGGAGATTCGTTTTGGGGATATCCTGCAGGCCTGTTTTCCTATGGGAAGTATGACGGGCGCACCAAAGCACCGGGTGTTGGAATTGATCCGTGCATTTGAAGATGGGCCCAGAGGTCTTTTTTCAGGCTCGGTTGGGTACATGACACCGGGCGGAGATTTTGACGCCAATGTAGTAATCCGAAGTTTGCTGTATGATCAGTCTTCCGGCTATCTTTCCTATTTTACCGGGTCCGGTATTACAGCAGGAAGCACTCCAGAATCCGAGTATGAGGAGTGTTTGTTAAAGGGGCATGCGATGTACCGGATGTTGACCGGTGATGCTTCAGGTTTTCCGATTGCCGGCACCAGGTGATTTTTTTGCCTGGTTCGTTGTAGCAGGTAATTCCAGTTCTTTTGGGAAGGTGTCTCCAGTACCGGAAGTACCCAGCAGGAGCGTTTGTACAGATTCTTCCAGGATATCCGTTCTTTTTTCATTGAAAATGGCCATGCATTTTTCCGGAAGCCTTAGTCCGTATCCATCCGTAGAAACTTTTCTGTCGAACTGCGGATTTAGCTGTCGGAACAGCAACGGATCCATACCTGTAACCCGGATGATTACGGCCGCAACATATTTACCACTGATGGTTTGAAGCAATGTTCCGGAAGGCAATTCAGAAGAGAGGGGAGCCAGTGCCAGTCGATCCTGGTCGTTCGCGCCGGTAGTAGTGATACCTCCCTGTCCTTCCATGATGAAATGGGTGGCGATGAACTTTTTTACATGCGTTCTGGATTCAGCGGGAAGATGGTGTTGTAAGATCCAGAAATCGCGGCTACCGGCTTTTTTAATGGCAGACTGTACCCGAAGGGAGCCACTATTGTAGGCAGCGATCACCAGTAGCCAATCGTTCAGTTCCGCATATAGCTGTTTTAGATAACGGGCGGCCGCATAGGTGCTTTTAAAAAGATCACGTCGTTCATCTTTTCGGGAGGTAACGGTCAGGCCCATCAAACGGCCTGTAGCAGGCATGAATTGCCAGGGGCCGGCAGCTCCTGCCCAGGAAACTGCATTTGATTTGAGATCCGACTCAATAACGGCCAGGTATTTGAGTTCTTTCGGTAATCCTTTTTCTTCCAGTATGTTTTCAATCAGGGTAAAATAGGGGAGGGCCTTCGTTTTCATACGCTGAAGGCGTTGTTCATGCAGATCCAGATAGTCTTTAACGAACGGGATCGCTCTTGGATGGAGGGTAAGCAGCGATGTATGCTGATCTGTAGTATCGATGCCCCTTGTGGAGGCGGATAGGCCACTGGCTTCTTCCAGGAGGCCCGACAGACATATAGTGAATAACAGGATATATTTATGCATATTCCGTTGGGGTTTTTACCGTAAGAAGGGAGGCTGCCTGGAGCAGCAGGTCTTCTTTAAAGCGGTTTGTCATCAGTTGTATACCAAAAGGCATGCCAGAATGATGACGACCCATCGGGACGGATATAGCCGGAATGCCGGCAAGGTTTGCGTATACGGTGTAGAGGTCGCCCAGAAACATGGCTATCGGATCATCCGATTTTTCTCCGAAACGGAAGGCTGGTGCCGGAACGGTGGGCATCAGCAGGACATCAGCTTCCCGGAATATCTTTTCTGTATGGCTGATGATGCCTTGCCTGACTTTCTGGGCCTGGGTGAAGTAGGCATCGTAGTAGCCGGAGCTAAGTACAAAGTTACCCAGCATGATCCGGCGTTTTACTTCTTTACCGAAGCCCTTTGATCGGTTTTCTTCATAAAAGGCCGTTAAATCATCCGAACTGGCTGCCTTTCGGGCGCCAAACTTAACGCCATCATACCGGGAAAGGTTGGAGGAAGCTTCTGCGGTGGTCAGCACATAATAGGCGGGTACGATGTAATCCAGGTAATCAAACCCGGAAGGCTCCACCGAATGTCCGTCTGCTTTTAATTTTTCAATCAGCGCCAGTCCGGCTGCCCGGATTTCCGGATCCAGGGAAGGATGATCAAAGCTTTCCGGGAAATACGTGAAACGGAGCGGTCGTTCTGCCTGAAGCATCTGACTATAGGCAGGTACAGGTTCGGAGCTGGCGGTACTGTCATAGGCATCATCACCAGCCATTATTTCCAGTAATAAAGCGGCATCTTCTGTGTGGACCGAGAAAATGCCAATTTGGTCAAACGAGGAGGCATAAGCGATCAGCCCATGCCTGGAAATGCGTCCGTACGTGGGTTTTAAGCCTATAATACCACAGAAATCTGCCGGCTGGCGTACAGAGCCTCCCGTATCACTACCCAGACTCACCATGCAGAGGTTGGCCTGAACGGCAACGGCTGATCCTCCGGAAGAACCTCCGGGAACTCGTTCCTCATCCAGGGCATTGCGTACTTTCCCGTAAACGGAGTGTTCATTGGAAGAGCCCATAGCGAATTCATCGCAGTTGAGGGAGCCAATGATGATGGCATCTTCTTCCAGAAGCCGCTCTACTGCTGTTGCGGAGAACAGCGATTCAAATCCATCCAGAATGCCCGAGGCCGCGGTAAGTTTGTGACCGGCATAGCAGATCACGTCTTTTATGCCGATGACCACCCCGAAAAGCCGGCCTTTAGGCTGACCATTACGGTGGCGTTCATCGAGTGCTTCTGCTTTTTTCAGTGCTTCTGAAGCATAGACATCAACGAAAGCGTTAAGGCGGGAAAGTTCCCGGATGCGCGAGAGATACGATTGAACAACCTGGGTACAGGTAAGCTGGCCACTTTCAATTTCCTGGTGAAACTGACGTATCGAATGGTGATGGTACAATGTCTTCGTTTTTACGAAGTTGGCTGTTGTGCCTTATCCTTTTCCTGGATACCTTCTTCGATTTCTTTTTTCACGTTAGACTTTGCATCGTTGAATTCACGGATGCCGCGACCGATTCCTCTCATGAATTCAGGAATTTTACGACCACCAAACAGGATCAGTACTGCGATAACAATGATGATCCATTCTGTTCCACCGGGCATGCTAAGAATAAGTTGGGATAACATGTGACTGTTTTTGCTGTGTGAATATCAAAGTTAAAATTCTGCTTCCAATCAGGCAAAACAAAAACGGAAGCTGGAGGCTTCCGTTTGTTAAAAATGTATGCGTATAGCTTATTTAACGCGTTTTTCCTTGATCCTGGCACTCTTACCACTTCTGCTTCGCAGGAAGTAAAGTTTTGCACGGCGTACTTTACCCGTTTTGTTAAGGGTAATGGATTCGATGTTTGGTGAACTTACCGGGAAGGTTCTTTCTACGCCAACACCATCGGAAACCTTGCGAACAGTAAAGGTAGCCGTAGCTCCCTGTCCCTGACGCTTGATTACATCACCTTTGAAGCTCTGGATACGCTCCTTGTTACCTTCAATGATTTTATAATTGACGGTAACATTGTCACCGGCCTTGAATTTCGGCATCTCTTTCTTCGCAGTCAATTGCTCGTGTACGAAGGCTATAGCAGGGTTCATCCTTAAAAAATTTGGACTGCAAAAGTAGGGGATTTTTTATCAAAGCCAAATTTTTTCGGCATCTAATTCGGAAATCCCCTTCCTGCAGTGGGTTAATGCCCTTATCGGGCTACGTTTACGGTTCTTTTTTCTCTGATTACGGTTACTTTGATCTGACCTGGGTATGTCATTTCGTTCTGGATTTTCTGTGCCATCTCGAAACTGATCTTTTCGGTGTCATTGTCGCTTACTTTTTCAGCTTCTACAATAACCCGCAGTTCCCTTCCGGCCTGGATAGCATAGGCTTTTTCCACGCCCTGGTACGTCATGGCAAGTGTTTCCAGATCTTTGATCCGCTGGATATACTGCTGCATGATTTCACGACGGGCACCGGGTCTGGCGCCGCTGATGGCATCACAGGCCTGGATGATGGGAGAGATCACATATTGCATCTCGATTTCATCGTGGTGCGCTGCAATGGCATTGACCACAGCCGGGTTCTCTCCGTATTTTTCAGCGAGTTTACCTCCCAGCAGGGCATGGCTGAGTTCTGTTTCTTCGTCGGGAACTTTTCCGATATCGTGCAGCAGTCCGGCACGCTTGGCCAGTTTCGGGTTCATGCCCAGTTCTGCTGCCATGATGCCGCAGAGGTTAGCCACTTCCCGACTGTGCATCAGCAGGTTTTGCCCATAGGAGGAGCGGAAACGCATTTTACCTACTACGCGGACCAGCTCTTTATGAAGTCCGTGAATACCCAGTTCAATAACCGTACGCTCACCGATCTCCATTACCTGTTCTTCAATCTGGCGCCGGGTTTTCTCTACTACTTCTTCAACGCGGGCTGGGTGGATACGGCCATCGGCCACCAGTCGCTGGAGCGACAGGCGGGCAATTTCTCTGCGGAGTGGATCAAATGAGGAAAGAACGATGGCTTCGGGTGTATCATCAACGATCAGATCGACGCCTGTAGCCGCTTCAATAGCACGGATGTTCCGTCCTTCCCGTCCGATGATCTGTCCTTTTATCTCATCGCTTTCGAGATTGAATACGGTAACCGTATTTTCAATGGTCTGTTCGGCAGCAGTTCGCTGGATCGACTGGATGATGATTTTCCGGGCTTCCTTGTTTGCCTTCTGTTTGGCATCTTCGATGATTTCCTGTTGCAGCGACAGCGCCTGGCTTTTTGCTTCCTCTTTCAGGCTTTCGATCAGCTGGCTCTTGGCTTCTTCAGCGGTGAGGCCCGCAATTTTCTCAAGACGCCGGATGTGTTCTTCCTGATGCTTTTCCAGTTCTGTCCGCTTTTGATTGATCACATCGATCTGGCGGTTGAGGTTTTCCTTGATGGCCTCATTTTCTTTGGTCTGGCGATCCAGATTTTCCATTTTGGAGTTGACCGACTGTTCTTTCTGGCGGATACGGTTCTCCGCATCGTTGATCTTTCGGTTCTTTTCCAGAATCTCTTTGTCGTGCTCCGATTTCAGCTGGATAAACTTCTCTTTGGCCTCGAGCATTTTCTCCTTACGGATCGTTTCAGCCTGGGATTTGGCATCAGCAACGATCTTTTCTGACTGTGCCGCTGCTTCCTCCAGCTGGCGTCTGGTATCCCGGGCAAACAGGAGCTTGCCTGCTCCAACGCCCACGATTAATGCGATTACTCCAATTATGATGGGTAAAATCTCCATTTCTTGTATGGTTTATCAAATTCACAAATAAGTCCTGGGCCATATTGGTGCCCTAACGTACGAAGTTAAGAAAATGTCGGTTATTATTCTTAAAAAGGGTAACAGGGGTCAGGAGAGCAGTTGTTCCAGCTGGTTCAGTGCATGCTGAACTTCTTCTTTTTCTGCAGATGGGGCCTGATCAGCTGTCAGAAGTGACAAAAGAGCCATGGATAAAAAATCCTGCATATCTTTTCCTCCGTAGGTTGCTTTCAGTTCTGCTACCTTCTCATTGATTCGTTTACAGGCATTTATGACAACCGGTTCATCTTTAGCGTCGATTTTCACTTTGAAATTCCGATCACCGATAGTGATATTGATAGAAATTAAATTTTGCATATTCAACAATTGATTTATATTTAACGTCCCTTTGACAAACTGCACCTTTGAAGTAACTTATAGCTAACCTGATCTGCATCCTCTTTATACGATCCAATGTCTCTTCGTCAAGCCGAACCTCTACAATTTTAACGTATAAAAGTGATGTGCAATGTTTGCAAGACCCAAATTTCCTGTATTTATTGATGCAGTGGTGCTGGAAATCGACCAGTACGAGCGTCCTTCTTCCCTGCGGGCGGTATTAAAGGATGAAAAAGGAAGCATTATGAGTTCTTTCGATGCGGCCATCGAGAAAGACCAGACCAATGTTAGCTGGAAGGGGCTCAATGATCTGCCGTACGGGGTGTATTCCCTGGAGTTGTCAGATGGAGAACGGGAGACCCGGGTTCGTATGATCAAACGTGTCTAGGTTTATGACTGACTGAGCAGGGCAATGCACCGGTCAATTTCTTTTATGTAGTGGTTAAGTTGTTTCTCGAATGTTTTTCGGGTTTCCTCGTCCATTTTACCGGGCGAGGATTGTAACCGGGCGATTTGATCTTCCAGTTCTGTTATCTGTAGTTTTAATGCCTGTTCCAGCGGTAGCTGGCGCTGCAGTTCTGTTCTCAATTCCTGTCGCTCCGTGATCAGAAGAGCCAGTTCTTCCCGAAGAAGATCTGCGTTTTTGGTGACATTTTCCAGATCAGCTTTGAGTTGCTGGTTTTCGTCCCTTAGTTCTTCCTGCAGCGAAAGCAGGTCACGGACTTTATCTGTTATCCGTTGTATTTGTTCTGTGGTATTCAATGTGTTTTTTTTGGGGTTACCGGTTAAAGGATCAGCCGTTTTTCCTTATTTCTGCCTGAAGATCCTGTTCAAGTGCTTGTATGATGGTATGCATCATGCCATCTATCTCGGTATCTGTCAGGGTTTTTTCCTCATCTCTGAATGTGAAGCTGAGGGCCATGGATTTTTTACCCGATCCCAGTTTCTCGCTTTCAAAAACATCAAAAAGGTGAAGACCCTGCAGTCTCTTTAGTTTGCAGGCCTGTACGGCAGTTTCAACCCGGCTGAACTCCATTGATCTGTCAACTACAAAGGCCAGATCCCGCTGTACGGTCGG
>CANHUD010000007.1 GCA_947463665.1 Sphingobacteriales bacterium | reverse complement strand
TCTGAATATAACTCCGGGTATCGTTGAAGAGGGATTTATCGTTGACGATGATCCTGTTGAAATCTGCATTCAGCAGGTCTCTCAACATACTGGTCGTTTTTGTCTGCTCACTCAGGATCTTGGCCGGAGCCACGGCTCCTTTGAGATTTTTCTGGATGACAGCCCAGTTACGGATCAGGTTGTTGAGGTCTTCGTGAAGCTCTGCTGTATTCTTCCCTTCAGCGGCCGTTCGAACGATCACACCAAAATTTTTAGGTTTGATCGATTCAACTATTTTATGGAGTCGTCTTCTTTCTTCTGAAGAGTGGATCTTCCGGGAAACCGCGATAATGTCATTGAAAGGGGTGACCACTACAAAACGGCCCGGCAGTGAGATCTCACAGCTAAGCCGGGGGCCTTTGGCCGCTATAGGTTCTTTGAGAATCTGAACCAGGATGTTGGGTTTTTGCCCGAGTACCTCCGTAATCTTACCCGTTTTCACAATCTCAGGCTCCACAATAAATTTACCGAAATCAAAACCTTCCGGAGATTTATCGATGATCGACTGTTGAGTAAATGTGAGGAGAGATTTGGCGTACGGACTCAGATCCGTGTAGTGTAGGAACGCATCTTTCTCAAACCCTACATCCACAAAGGCGGCGTTAAGACCCGGAATCAGTTTTTTTACTTTTCCTAGGTATAGGTCTCCCACAGCGAAACTGGCATCTGCTTTTTCGTTGTGCATTTCTACCAGCCGCTTATCTTCCAGAAGGGCAATTTCTACCCCCTGAGGTGCTGCATTGATGATTAATTCCTTATTCAAGCGTAAACACACTTATGACCGTCAGTAAATGTCAGTCTGCGGATCAATATCCGTTTGAGGATCTGATCACGCAGCTGATATTATCCCATAATAAGGGAGAGCAGGAAATTATTTCTTTCCTTTCTTATGACGGTTCTTTCTCAGACGTTTTTTGCGCTTGTGTGTGGCGATCTTATGACGTTTTCTTTTTTTACCGCAAGGCATGTTAAATGAATTTATTTGGTTAATTATTGTTGCAATGAGTTGATTTTATCATCAATAGCTTTCAGCAATTCCGGATTGGATACCCTTGATCTGCCTTTACTATACCATTCCCTGGCTTCCGTTTTTTTCCCGGCACGTTCATACGCTTCTGCCAGTAAAAAAACAGCTTCCGTGTTTTGTGGTTGTCTGTTGGCAACCTTAAGAAGTCGTTCAATGGCACGATCAAACTGCCCGGTCATCATGGCTCCATATCCCAACATGAACTGTGCGTACATATTGGTTGTATCGCGTTCGGCCACTTCCCGGATCTTCATGATCCCTTCCATGGGCGATGATGCGCCGGATGCACCGAAAATAAAGGAACTGCCCCAGCCTACTTTTGCGGAATCATTATCAGGATTCAGTTCCATCACCTTCTCAAACAAAACTTTGGCCTGGTCAGCCATCCATGTTCTGGCTTCCGGGTCACTGTCTGATTTTAATTCCTCCAAATAGGATTGGGCGGCAAAGTTGAGATTTTTCTCGCTATTTTCCAATTTAGCCTTTTCTCCCTGGTACCATAGGTAAGGAGCTACTGCTCTAACACTGTCTCTCCAGTACGCAGCAAGCTGTTCATAAAGAACTATTTTCTGGTTTACCAGATCTCCTCTGGTGATGGAATTCTCCAGTGTGGTGAGATAGGCCAGTTGTTCCGGCTTGAGTTGTTTTTTGGCTTTTTCCAGTATGTCGCTGCTGCCTGAAACACGGGAAGCCCCAGCCGGAGCTCCTTTTACAGGATCTTTCGGATGCGGCTTCGTTCTACCCAGAAAAAAAAGCAGTATCAACAACACGACGCTACCTGACGCGACCAGCCATATTTGCTTCATGGGGAAATGATTTGGATGCGAAGGTAACTCACATCGTCATTTCTCCGGCATCGTTATCGTTAATTGCTGCGTCTGGCTGAAGTTTTTTTACTTCCTGAACAAATTCTTTTGCGGGTTTGAAGGCAGGTATGAAATGAGCCGGAATCTGAACGGCTGTATTTTTCTTGATGTTACGGCCAATTTTGGCAGCTCGTTTTTTAGTAATGAAACTCCCAAATCCACGGATGTAAATATTTTCACCCTTGGCCAGTGACTCCTTTACTTCTTTGAACATGGTTTCAAGGGTAACCAGTACATCCACTTTCGGAATACCCGTTTTTTCTGAAATGTTGTTAATAAGGTCGGCTTTTCTCATTGTGCGATTTTTGATTGGATATTAATTTTAAGGTCAGCCTCCATTGTACAGAATCACCGGGGCGATCGTACATACCCTGCCGGAGCATAATATTTAATCTGCCGGTTTTTAGGGCGGTTGGCTGTTACAAAACGTGAACTTACATAAAAAATTGTGCAAAAATGAGCTAGTTGGTTAATTTTCAGTTTATCTGAAACATATATGGCTTCATTTTTTACCCGAAAACTGCTCGACTGGAACCGAGGAATGAATGACCGGCAAATGCCATGGAAAGGGGAAAAAGATCCTTATCGGATCTGGATCAGTGAGATCATTCTACAACAGACGAGAGTGGAGCAGGGCTGGGCCTATTACGAACGTTTCATAGCCTCTTTCCCTGATATTCAGGCACTTGCCACTGCTCCGGATGAAGAGATTTTCAAACACTGGGAGGGTTTGGGATATTACAGCAGATGCCGGAACCTCATTTTTACAGCCCGTCAGATTCATGTTGAACGCAAGGGTATGTTCCCCAAAACCTATCCGGAAATCGCTGCATTAAAAGGAATTGGTCCTTATACTGCGGCAGCCATCGCTTCTTTTGCATTTGGTCTTCCATATGCAGTGGTTGACGGAAATGTCATCCGCGTCATCAGCCGGGTCTTTGGAATAGATGCTCCGGCAGACCAGCCTGCTTCCAGAAAATTGTTCACAGAAAAAGCTCAGATGCTGCTGGATGTCCGCCACCCTGCCGAATACAACCAGGCCATCATGGATTTTGGCGCTACCATCTGTAAGCCTCAGTCGCCCCGCTGCAGTGTTTGTCCTTTTCAGTCGGACTGTCAGGCCTACGCATTCGGACGAATTGCCGAACTGCCCGTAAAATCAAAAAAAATACAAAAGAAGAAACGGTTTCTGCATTATCTCATTCTGGAATACAATGGACAGTTATTTATTCGGAAGCGGACTGCGCGCGACATTTGGCAGCAACTGTTTGAATTTCACCTGATCGAGGCGGATCGGTTGCTGGAAACCAGAGAGCTGCTGGACTTGCCGGAAGTCAGGGCAATTGTACACCCCCATTCTTTTGAACTGATCATGGTTTCCGGTGCGCGACGTCAGTTGCTTTCACATCAGGAACTTCAGGGCGGATTCTTTCATCTCAAGCTGAATCATCCTCCTTCCCTGCCAACCGGGTATCAGCCGGTCAGCAGAGAAAGGCTGCGCGATGCCGCTTTTCCCCGATTCATTCTTTCTTATCTCGAGGAAAATGCGTATTTTCAAAGTGCTGAAGTCCAATCATTCAACGAAAAAGGGGAGGTTTCATGAGAGGGGTAAATAAAGTGATGCTGATCGGAAATCTGGGAAAAGACCCTGATGTGCAGCATCTGGAAGGTCATATCAGCGTGGCAAAGTTCCCGCTGGCCACTACAGAAACGTATAAAGACAGAACCGGTAAGCTGATCAGCCAGACCGAATGGCATACCGTTGTGCTCTGGAGAGGTTTGGCAGAACTGGCACAGAAATACCTGCATAAGGGAAGCCTTATTTATGTGGAAGGCCGCCTTCGGACACGCAGTTGGGAAGACAAGGAGGGATACCGTAAATTTGCCACTGAGATCATTGGCGATAATCTTATCATGCTGGATAAAAAATCTGATCTCCACGGCGGAGCTCCTGATGAATTACCGGGTGATGATCTTCCGCCAAGTCCCGATCATCCGGATGATCTCTTCCTGTAAACTGATCTGCTGATTTCGTCAATTCATAACCTGCTAAACGCATGAAAGGACTTTCTGTGTTCTTCTTATTTCTTTTATTGCTATCGTGTAACAGTCCGTTCACACCAAAACCTAGAGGATATTACCGGATAGATCTCCCGAAGCATGAATACCAGTCGTTCCGGGAATCGGGTTATCCCTACCAGTTCGATTATCCGATTTATGGATCCATCACCAAAGACAGTACGTTGTTTGACGATAACCCCGATAATCCTTACTGGATCAACATCGATTTTCCGTCTTTCCAGGGAAGGATCTATGTAAGCTATAAAACCATCGGGGGAACATCTACGTACAAGGTCCAGACAGCCTCAGGTTACAAAGATTCCCTTGTGGTCAATACGTTTGACGGACTTCGCGAAGAGGCCTTCAAAATGACCTATAAGCATACCCTGAAAGCCAGTTCCATACACGATTCAGCGTTCACTACGCCCAATGGTATTTCAGGAGTATATTTCACCGTTGGAGGCAATGCCGCAACAGCCTATCAGTTTTTTTTAACGGATTCTGTGCGCCATTTCCTGAGAGGGGCTTTGTATTTCGATGCATCCCCTAATGCGGATTCACTCAGACCGGTGCATGAATTCCTGCAGCAGGACCTTAAACAGCTGATACAGTCGTTTTCCTGGCAGAATAAGCGGTAACTTTGCAGTATGATCGCGATCGATAACATATTAATATCGGACGAAGTAGTAGAAGGACAATTTGTGTGTGACCTCAATGCCTGCAAGGGCGGCTGTTGTGAAGACGGTGATGCAGGGGCTCCACTGACCAATGAAGAGCTGGATGAAGTGAAAAAAGCCTACGAAGCAGTCATTCCCTACATGACCCGTGAAGGCCTACAGGAAGTGGAGAAACAGGGTCTTTACCGGTACGACAAGGATTTTGGATGGGTAACACCTACCATCAACAACGAGATCTGCGCCTATGGATATCGGGATGAAAAGGGGATCATTAAATGTGCATTTGAACAGGCATATAATGATGGTAAAATCGGCTGGAAGAAACCTGTTTCCTGCCATCTTTATCCGATCAAGGTTAAAGAATCCCGCCATTCCGGTATAACCATGGTCAATTATGAACCTCGTTCAACTCTCTGTGCGCCCGGCTGTGCCCTTGGTGAGAAACTTAAAGTGCCGGCTTATGTATTTTTGAAAGAGTCGATCATCCGGAAATTTGGAGAAGAGTTTTATGAGGTGCTTGATAAAATCGCTCGCGAACATTACTCCGAAACGTCATCATCATGAAAAAACGGCAGGAACATTCGGTAGACGGCTTCTTCCGTAATAGTGCAGAGAAGGCAAAAGATCTTCAGCACCGACATACCATCAATTTTAATATCGGACGATACAATGCAGTTGTACCGCAGGGGAAAAAGCAGTTCTCTGACGTGGAACGGGTTCGCGAAAAAGCCAAGAACCTGAAATGGCAGGCTATTGAAAAGTTAGACCGATATCTGCTGCAATTCGAAGAGAATCTCGTGAAAAGGGGAGGCCGGGTTATCTGGGCCGAAACTGCTGAAGATGCTCAGGAGGTGATCCTCGAGATTTGCCGGGAGAAAAAATGCCGATCTGTGGTGAAAAGCAAGAGCATGGCCACGGAAGAGATACACCTGAACGATGTATTGCAGCAGGCTGGCATTGAGAGTGTGGAAACAGATCTTGGTGAATACATCCAACAATTGGATGGGGAGGCACCCTATCATATCGTTACACCCGCTATGCACAAAAGCAAGGAAGACGTGGCGCGGTTGTTTACAGAAAAACTGGGAACCGCACCAGATCTGACGCCTGAGCAGCTGACACTGGTAGCCAGGAATAACCTGCGAAAAAAATACACGCAGGCAGAGGTGGGCGTAACCGGTGCCAATTTCCTGATTGCGGATACGGGATCCATTGCCATAACAGAAAATGAAGGGAATGCCCGACTCAGCTGTGCCTGGCCCAAAACACATATTGTAGTAGTAGGAATTGAAAAAGTCATTCCATCTATACAGGATCTGGAGATTTTCTGGCCATTGCTTGCTACTTATGGGACCGGACAAAAAATGACGGTCTATAATTCACTGATCAGTGGACCGAGACAGCCAGGTGAAACAGATGGTCCGCAGGAAATGATTGTTATCTTACTGGACAATGGCCGTACGGAACTCCTGCAACCCCGGACCAGAGAAAGCCTTTATTGCATCCGGTGCGGAGCCTGTCTTAATGCCTGTCCGGTTTACAAGAATATTGGCGGACATGCATACGGCACTACCTACAGCGGTCCGATCGGAAGTGTGATTACCCCCCAGCTGAAAGACATGGAGGAGTGGAAGCACCTCAGCTATGCGTCCTCTCTATGTGGTAACTGCACGGAAGTATGTGCTGTTAAAATCAATCTCCATGAACTGCTGCTTCACAATCGATATGAAGCCGTAGCTTCCGGATATAGTTCATTGTCGGAGCGGCTGGCATGGAAAGCCTGGCGGATGGCCAGTCTGAACAGGCGTCTGATGAATGCGGGCAATGGAGCGATTAAAAGCTGGGTGGTCAACCATCTCTTTAAAGGCTGGACACATCATCGGGCAGGGCTGGAATTTTCAAAGAAAACATTCAACGAACGCTGGAAAGAAAAAAGAGGCAGTAACTGATGCTTGTCTATACAAGGAAATCTGGTTCCCGGTTTCAATATATCACCCGATATCTGTTAAAAGAACTCTGCGGAATATCCTTTCGTATTACAAATGACTGCGAAGAATTCAGGGTATTCAACGGACCCAGAATTGCCTATAGTGAGGACCGGATCAGTCCGGATGTACTCCATGTTAAACCATATGGGTTATTAGAGGAGGAAGATGTTCATCCGCATAGCTTTATTTTTGCCAGATGGCAGGATACTCCCGTTTTTTTTCTGACGGGAGGTGATATTCCGTTCGATATTTTTTCAGCATCTTTCTTTCTGTTGAGTCGGTACGAAGAATACCTCCCACATACTAAGGATTTGTACGGTCGGTTTGCACACGATCAAAGTCTGGCCTATCAGTACAATTTTCTTCAACTACCGTTGATAGAACTTTGGGCGATGTCCCTTCGAAGGGAATTGAAAGGGGTTACACCGGAACCGAGACTGTTTCGGTTTCAGCCTACCTACGATATCGACCAGGCCTGGAGCTGGCTGCACAAAGGTTTCAGACGGAATGCAGGCGGCATCTTCAGAGATTTTTTATCGGGCAACTGGAAAGATGTAACACATAGGCTGGAGGTGTTAAAACGAAAAAAGCAGGATCCGTTTGACGTATATGAATGGATGGATGCGCTTCATCTTAAGCATCAGCTTCGTCCGTTCTATTTTTTTATGGTTGCTAAACAAAATGGATCGTATGACAAACACATTCTGCCATCGGTACAACCACTAAAAGAGCTGATCCTTTATCATGCAATGGGTTATCGGACGGGGATTCATCCTTCCTGGGCTTCCGGTTCCTGCGATGCAACACTAAAGGAAGAAGTAGAAGTCTTCACAGATATAACCGGTGAGCCGGTTGATTATAGCCGGTATCATTATTTACGGTTTGGATTGCCTGAAGGCTACCGTCGGTTGCTGGCCATGGGCATTCGCCATGATTTTTCAATGGGTTATGGAACGATCAACGGATTCAGGGCTTCAGTCAGTGTACCTTTTCTCTGGTTTGATCTGTCTGTAAATGAAGAAACCGATCTGCTGGTGCATCCTTTCTGCTGGATGGATGCCAATAGCTATTATGAGCAAAAACTAACCCCTGCCAAAGCCTTTGAAGAGCTTTGTCAGTACAGGGATGTACTGAAAAAAGTATCCGGCCAGATGCTGGTTATCTGGCATAATAATTTTTTTGGAACAGACCCTTCCTTTACCGGTTGGAAAGAAGTGTACGAACTTTTTCTGGAAAACGAATTGTACTGGGAGATCTAATATCAGCTTTCTTTTTCGATCGACGATCTCTTGAATCCGGTATTCACCAGGTAGACTCCCAAAATGGTAACAGCGGTTCCGATGGCAATGATCAGGTTGAGTTTCTCATTGTTCAGGATGGCGCCGATCAGTACGGCCACAATCGGATTGATGTATGCATAAACAGATGATTGTGCCGGAGGAAGCCGTTTCAGACAGTAGATGAATGCGGCAAAGGTGATAATGGAGCCGATGATAACCAGATAGGTTATGGCGTACCAGGTTTCCGGTGTCGTTTCCGATAACGGAATGGCATCTCCGCTTCCCCAGGCAATACCGGTGAGGATGACCCCACTTAGTAACATCTGCCAGCCAAGACTGTAATAAGCGTTGAGGTCTTTTGCATGCTGTACGGTGTATAAGGTACCCAGAGCCCAGGTCATGGTGGCGATGATGCCCAGGATCACGCCGAGGATAAAAGATGACTGGAACAACGCTTCCAGATAATCAGAGAAAATGATCACAATGCCTCCAAAACCCAGCACCAGCCCGAATATAGCCGTGATGTTCAACCTGCTTTCGCGGAAAAAAAGTACACTGAAAAGGGCGATCCAGAGGGGAGCCATCGCACCGATCACAGCACCCAGTCCGCTTGGTATGTATTGAAGCGACCAGGTGCTGAAACCGTTGCTGATCACAAACATCAGAATGCTCATCCAGATAAACTGGACCAGTTGTTTGCGATTGGGCCATTTATAACCCTGAACTAAAAAAAACAAAGTGTAGATACCTCCGCCAAGCAGCTGGCGGATACCGGCCAATTGTAAGCCCGGCATATTTCGTACACCGATTTTGGATGCCAGCCAGGTAGTTCCCCAGAAAAAACTTACAACACCCAGAGCCAGGAATGCTTTTGTGCGTTCCGACTGTTTTTTGGGGTGTAAAGGCTGGATCGTTTGTCGGATCTGACCGTATATATCGTAAAGTTGCTGCTTCAAAATAGGCGGTTTACATCGGCATTTTGTTAATGACGGAAATGGCGCATGCCCGTCATCACCAGTGCAAGTCCGTTTTCGTGGCAGTAGGTGATAGAGTCTTTATCCCGGATGGATCCACCCGGTTGGATAAAGGCTGTGATCCCTTCTGCATGACCCATCTGTACACAGTCGCTGAAGGGGAAGAATGCATCACTGGCCATCACAGCACCCTTCAGGTCAAACTGGAATTGTTTTGCTTTTTCAATGGCATGACGAAGCGCATCCACCCTGGAGGTTTGTCCGCATCCTTTGCCTACCAGCTGCAGATCTTTAACCAATGCGATGGCATTTGATTTCAGGTGTTTACAGACGAGATTGGCAAAATTCAGGTCTTCTTTTTCTGCAGCAGTGGTTTCACGTGCACCTGCTTCTTCCCATTTTTCTGTATTCCCCTGGTCCTGCTCCTGCACGAGTACACCACCCAGCAGTGATTTGAACTGCTGGCCATACGCAACCGGTTCGTGCTGTTGCAGTAGAATCCGGTTCTTTTTGGATTGAAGTATAAGAAGCGCATCTGCATCGAAGGCCGGCGCTACCAGTACTTCGAAGAAAATTTCGTTTATCGCTTCAGCAGTGGCTTTGTCGATGGTGCCATTTGTTACCAGCACTCCCCCAAACGCAGATTCCGGATCTCCGGCCAGTGCCGCTGTCCAAGCTTCTGCTACTGTGTTTCTCTTGGCAACCCCACAAACATTGGTGTGTTTAATGATGGCAAATACGAAGGACTGGCCATCAAACTCACGGATCAGCTGCATGGCCGCTTCAGCATCCACGAGGTTGTTATAGGATAATTCCTTTCCGTTCAGCTGGGTGAACAGTTTGCTCGTATTGCCGTAAAATTGGGCATTCTGATGCGGATTTTCACCATAGCGCATGGCTTTGGGCGATGGTGCGGATGTAAGGAAGAAATCTTCCGATGCCTCGAAATAACCTGCGATGGCTACATCATAGTTGGCAACGATACCAAAGGCTTTGGCTGCGAGATAGCGACGCTGTTCCAGGGTGGTTTCTCCGTTTTGAACCTTCAGCAGTTCCAGCAGGTATCCATACTGATCTCTGGACGCTACAACGGCCAGATCACGGAAATTTTTTGCTGCGGCCCGGATCATGGAAGGTCCGCCTATATCTATTTTTTCTATGATCAGTTTTTCTTCGCTGGTCTGGGCAATGGTTTCTTCGAACGGGTAGAGATCCACGATCACAAGATCAAACTCCGGAATGTCATATTGTTTCATTTCCTCTACGTCCTGAGGCACATTCCTTCTTCCCAGAATAGCTCCGAAGACCTTTGGATGAAGGGTTTTCACACGGCCTCCCAGGATACTGGGATAGGAGGTGATGGATTCCACGGGTACACAGTCAATGTTTAGCGATTCAATGAACTGCTGCGTACCACCTGTTGAATAAATGACTACATCCTGTGCCGCGAGTTCACGTACGATGGGTTCCAGACCGTCTTTGTAAAAAACGGAGATCAGTGCGGACCTGATTTTTTTGTTCATGTTGGTTTGATTCCTTCTGTGATATGGATGAAAACGCAAAGGTAATTCTTATCCGGAAGAATATCGGGTGATAACCCCCCAGATGATAAGTATTACCAGGGAAGCCTGCAGCGCTTGTTGCTTTTTTATCGTCAACCAGGTTGTTATCGAACCGATAAAGAGAAGACTGCAGATAAGACTGCTTATGCTGAAAGGAATGGCCTCCCATAACCCGAAGGGTAATCCTGCCAATGCAAGGACACGATCGTTCATCAGCCGTATGGTCCATTCCGTGGCTATGGCCACCCAGTGGGCAGGAATCGACAACAGGAAAAGTGCGCAAATAAGAATGAGCAGCAGTAGCGCGATGCCTGAAAGCGGAATGGCTACTAGATTGGCCAGCAGAAACAACAGGGGAAATTGATGGAAATGATACAATACAAAAGGGGTGGTGAGGATTTGGGCCGACAGCGATGTGGAAATACTGCTCCATGCCATCGCCAGGATGCCGTTGTCAGGGGTATAAAGTGAACTTATAGCTTTGTTATATACCAGAAGACTTCCTACAGCGGCATAACTTAGCTGAAAACCTATGTCGTAAACAACCATCGGATTGGCAATCAGCATGACCAGCGCAGATGCCGCCAGCATGTTACCAGCCATAGGCCTGCTGTGAATTATATTCCCGGTTATCAGAAAGGAAAACATAATCGCACTCCGCACAACGGAAGGGGAGGCCCCGCAGACGAGTGTGAAAATCCAGAGAACGATCAGTATGAGAAGGCCACCGGAAATCCGAAAACCCGGTAAATGGCTGAGCGGACGAAGGATCAGCAGCAAAAGCCCATAGATCAATCCAAGATGGAGTCCTGATATGGCAATCACATGTACAACGCCTGTTTTGGAATAGGCTAAACTGAGTTCTTTTTCCAATTCTCCCCGATAGCCCACCAAAAGGGCTTTTGCCAGACCTCGTACTTCCGGCAGGGTGAAATAGCTATCCAGTATGTTTAGTATCTGGTCTCGTATACGTCCGATCCGATCAGGTCTGTTCTTTTCTGCAGCCAGCAGGATCAGCTGGTTCCTGTTTGGCCGAAAGTCATGATAAATTCCCTGAATGGCTAAGTAACGGGCAAAGCTCTTTTGTGGTCCGGTATCCGGAATGGGGTGTACCTTCCCGGTAGTTAGAAGCACATCGCCTTCCGAAAAATGCGTATCTGCCGGAAGACGGACTCTGCTTTTTCCTTTCACTTCCTGCCATTTTTGTGTTGTTTGTACAAAAAGTATATCTGCCGTTGCGGTCTTGTAAAATTTACCGGCCGAGGGTTCACTGCTAAGCCTTAAAATGATGGTATCAGCATGAAATCCGGCAAACCAGTTGCTCCGGTTTCGTATATCGTGTACATAACTCAGTATCCAGCCAGTCAAGCACAGGCCTGCCTTGATCAGTGTAGATTTGAGCCATACATGTTCTCTCCAGTTGCCAGGCCTGGCAGGTATAATTATGATTGCAATAACTAAAAACGATAGTATAAATGATAATATCCATATAGGGTAGTATATACCATGGTTATACGAAAGGATGCCTGCCAGAAAAGGCAGGATGATCCGTATCATCGGCATATCGTACCACCAGTGAAATGCTTTTTTCACGTGGGCAAGTTCGGCAGGAATTAAAAGAGGTCAAAAGTGTTTTCACCGGTTTGGAGACAGAAAAAAACGGATAGCCGATGTGGTAAAACAAAAAGAGGCCGCCCGGTGGGCAGCCTCTACGAAGATGTACGAAGATTTATTTACTGAGATGCATGCTTCGCTCTTTATAGAGCTGCCGGAAATAAGGGTCTCTCAGGTCTTTGATGAAGCGGATAGCTTCTCCGGTAGATTTCATTTCAGGCCCCAGTTCTTTATTGACACCGGGGAATTTTTCAAAACTGAATACGGGTTCTTTTATGGCAAATCCTTTCAGTTTTTTCTCAAATTTAAAATCGGTGAGTTTGTGCGTACCCATCATCACTTTTGTTGCCACATTCAGATAGGGGATCTGGTAGGCTTTGGCGATGAACGGCGTGGTACGGGATGCTCTTGGATTGGCTTCTATCACAAATACCTGTCCGTTTTTGATGGCGAACTGGATATTGATAAGACCGCGGATATCGAGTGCACGGGCAATTTTTTCGGCATAGAATTCCATGGTGGTCACTTCCAGCGGTGTAAGATTGAAAGCGGGAAGAACGGCATTGGAATCACCACTATGGATACCTGCCGGTTCGATGTGTTCCATTACGCCCATCACATGGAAATTTTCACCATCAAATATGGCGTCAATTTCTGCTTCCTGGCAGCGATCAAGGAAATGATCGATCAGGATCTTGTTTCCGGGTAGGTGTTTGAGCAGACTTACAACGGCTTTTTCCAGTTCTTCGTCGTTGATCACAATCCGCATGCGTTGTCCGCCGAGTACATAAGACGGGCGAACCAGCACGGGGAATCCCACCTCTTTTGCCACATCGATGGCTTCATCCACGGAGTAGGCCGTGCCATATTGCGGGTAAGGAATGTTAAGGTCTTTGAGCATATCGCTGAACCGTCCACGGTCTTCCGCGATGTCCATATTGTCGAAGCTGGTACCAATGATTTTTATTCCTTTGTTATGCAGGCGCTCTGCCAGTTTCAGGGCTGTTTGTCCACCCAGTTGCACGATCACCCCTTCCGGTTTTTCATGTTCGATGATTTCCCAGAGGTGTTCCCAGTAAACGGGTTCGAAATAGAGTTTATCGGCCACATCGAAATCGGTTGAAACGGTTTCGGGGTTACAGTTGACCATGATGGCTTCGTAGCCTGCTTCTTTGATGGCGAGCAGGCCATGAACACAGCAGTAGTCGAACTCAATACCCTGGCCTATGCGGTTAGGACCGGAGCCAAGTACAACGATCTTCTTTTTATCGGTAACGATGCTTTCGTTGGAGCCGCCATTTTCAAACGTGCTGTAGAAGTAGGGCGTTTTGGCTTCGAATTCTGCGGCACAGGTATCCACCATTTTAAACACACGGGTGATACCGGCTGCTTTTCTTTTTTCATAGAGTGCATCTTCGCTGCCGTCTTTCATGATGCGGCAGATCTGCTCATCGCTGAATCCATGGTGTTTGGCTTCCCGCAGGAGTTCCAGGGGGAGGCTGTCCATTTTGTATTTAGCGATTCGTTTTTCTATGGAACAGATTTTTTCGATCTCATAGATAAACCAGCGGTCGATCCGTGTTGCCTGAACGATGGTCTTGACGCTGATGCCCATCATTAGCGCATCCTTTATGCGGAAGATGCGATCCCATTTGGGCGTTTTCAGGTATTCGACGATCTCATCGGCATGCATAAGGCTCTGGCCGTAGTAGCCTAATCCAACTGCGTTGTTTTCCAGGCTCTGGCAGGCTTTCTGAACGGCTTCCGTAAAGCTCCGGCCAATGGCCATAACTTCTCCAACCGATTTCATCTGCAGACCCAGGGTGTCGTTGGCGCCTTTGAATTTATCAAAATTCCATCGCGGGATTTTAACGATCACATAATCGAGTGCGGGTTCAAAATACGCAGAGGTTGTTTGGGTGATCTGGTTTTTCAGTTCATCCAATGTAAAACCCAGTGCCAGTTTGGCCGCGATTTTGGCAATCGGATAACCGGTAGCTTTAGAGGCCAGGGCTGATGACCGGCTCACGCGGGGATTGATCTCGATGGCGATGATCTCTTCTGTTTCAGGGTTGAGAGCGAATTGTACATTGCAACCACCCGAAAAGTTGCCAAGGTTACGCATCATGTCGATGGCCGTGTTGCGCATCAGCTGGAAGGCGGTGTCGCTGAGGGTCATCGCAGGGGCTACCGTGATGGAGTCGCCGGTGTGCACACCCATCGGGTCAAAATTCTCAACGGTACAGATGATGACCACATTATCGTTGGCATCGCGCAGGAGTTCCAGTTCATATTCTTTCCAGCCAAGTACGGCTTTTTCTACCAGCACTTCATGGATAGGAGAAGCACTGAGTCCCCGGTTAAGGGCTTCATCCAGGAATTCTCTGCTGTGTACGAATCCGCCACCGGTTCCACCCAGCGTGAACGATGGGCGAATTACAAGTGGAAAGCCGATTTCCTGTGCGAATTCTTTCCCTTCCAGAAAAGAGTTGGCTGTTTTGGCGGGGGCAACCTGAATATTCATCTGGATCATCCACTGGCGGAATTTTTCACGGTCTTCCGCTTTCTCGATGGCTTTGATGTCAACTCCGATCAGTCGGACGTTGTATTTTTCCCAGATGCCCAGTTCGTCGGCCTCTTTGGCCAGATTGAGGGCTGTTTGTCCGCCCATGGTAGGCAATACGGCATCGATCTGGTTTTCTTCCAGGATCTGTTCAATACTTTCTACGGTAAGGGGGAGGAGATACACCTTGTCTGCCATCATGGGATCGGTCATAATGGTAGCAGGATTGCTGTTGATCAGGATGACCTTTACCCCTTCTTCGCGTAAACTGCGGGAGGCCTGAGAGCCGGAGTAATCGAATTCGCAGGCCTGGCCGATGATGATCGGCCCAGAACCGATGATGAGAACTGTCTGGATGGATTTGTCTTGAGGCATGTAGATTCCGGAGTTAAAAAAGAGAAGATTTGTCCCGGAATGCCCGGGTTTTCCCGGGTTGCAAAATTAAGGTAATCCGGGGAGAAAGAGCAGATAAAAACAGATTTGCCCTGAAGATGCTGTTTCATTTTTTACATCCTGTATTTACCGTTAAAAAACTGATAAATTTCGTTAAAACACTAATTGCCAGGCTTTTGTGGGGTTCTATTTTTACAACATAATCCTTTGGAGCCGTTGCCGTCTCTATCCGATTAATACAATAAAAACAATTGAACATGAAGAGAATGATGATTGCAGCCATGTTGCTGCTGGGGACTGTTTCGGTATTCGCAGCCGACGAAAAATGCGAGGTAGTATCAGTGAAAATGAAAATGGAAGAAAAACGTGAGGTAGAAACCTGTACGGCTTCGGCAACAGGTTCTATTATGCTCTTTGGCTCCGGTATAAAGGTTGAATGTACGGCTACGTCGGATAAAGGTTGCAAGGAAGCGGTGCGACAGGCAAGAATATGTGTAAGTGATTTTATAAAATCGCTGTTAAGCTGGGAGTAAAATTTGACTAGACGGCAACGGCATCTGAAGGATATTTAAAATGAACAATATGAAATTTTTTTGGGTAGGATTGGTTTTTTGTGTGCCTGTAATGGCACAGCAGTCGCTGGATATAAGGTACCTTATTCGCTTCAATGATGACTTTGCCGGTGGTCGGAATGATCGTCTGCACAGTGGGTTACTCATAACAGGTGAAGGTAAAAGCAGTTTTATGATGGTAGCCCGAACCTCATTCAATCAAAAGAATGAATCTGATGTGAATCTTACGGGAGACACATCGTTTGTGGTGCGGACAGATCAGCAGGCGGGCGTATTGTATGCATGGGAGGGGGATTTGTCCGGTGAGCGCTATTGGATTTCTGATTCATTGTGGCCCATGGAATGGACTATCCGTGAAGAGAAAAAACAGATCGGCGAACTTCTTTGTCAGCTGGCTTCCTGCCGATTCAGAGGGCGAAATTACGAGGCATGGTTTGCACCGGAGATCCCGGTTTCAGCCGGTCCGTGGAAAATGGGTGGCCTTCCAGGGCTGATTGTGGAAATGGAAGACGATCAACAGCATATGGTGGTGCGGCTTGAAACCATTACCGCGACGGATCAGGTGCCTTTACTTCCCCAAAAGGTGCGGTACAACTGGCCTGCATTTGCGTCCAGAAGGAACACTTTTTATAAGAGACTGAAAGATGCCGCCAGAGCCGTTTCTACGGGAAATTGCATAAGCTGTCAGCAGGAATCCCAAATAGATATCGTTTCATGGGAAGCGTACGACTGATGCGGCTGTTTCTCCTCATGCTGGCTACTGTAATAGCCTCAAAGGTTAGTAGTCAGGTAGTGCAGGGGAAGATTACGGATTCCACTGGAAAAGGTATTACAGGTGCCGTTGTAAGTGTATTTTCAGCGGAAGGCTGGAAACTGATAGCCTATAAGATTACGGATGTTGCCGGCGCATTCAGGTTACAGATGCCGGGAGATAAGCCGGGTGGGCTGCTAAGGATTCGTGTGGCACATCAGAGTTATCGTATTGATACGTTACAACTGGACAGTCTTTCTCAGGCGCCACTGCATATTGTACTAACGCCTTTGGTTAAAGAACTTCCGGAGCTGGTTATAAAAGCAGCCCTTCCGGTGGTTGTTAGGGGAGACACTACCATTTTTGATGCAGCCCGTTTTGCCGGAGCAGAAGACCGTAAGCTGGGGGATGTGTTGAAAAAAATGCCGGGCTTTCGAGTGGAACAAAATGGAAGGTTGTCGTACAATGGAAAAGAAGTAGAGAAGTTGCTGATCGACGGAGAAGATCCTGCCGGAGAACTTTATGGTCTGGTCACGGGTCAGCTGGATGCGTTTCTGGTGGATAAAGTAGAAGTGGTGGATAATTTCGTAGACAACAGATTACTGAGAGGAATAAAGAACTCGGATAAAGTTGGGGTAAATCTCCGGTTGAAATCGGCATACAAATTTCGTTTATCCGGTTCTGCCGAATGGGGGCGATCTATCGGATCCCGGCAGGAATATTCCATCAATGGTACGGTGATCAATGATAAGATTAAATGGCTGGGATTTATTACCGGAAACAATACCGGTCAGGAGGTGGGGTTGCAGTTGCCCGAATCATTTCCATCTGGTTCTGCAGGGGAAGTCTGGACCAGACATGGATTTCCGGAAGACCGCCTTTTTGCCGGCGGAGCAGGCCAGATTTCCCTACCTCCACTTGGAGAACGTTATGTGAAGCGAAATCGGGACCTTGGTGTTATTTCCATGGTTTCCTGGAAGCAGGGAAAATTTGCAAAGATGAGTGTACAGTCGGGTCTGGCGGGTACGGGAATGGAAGCTGCATTGGAACATTGGTCCAGTACAAACATACCGGACGAAAAAAGCTGGAGTACGGAGGGAATTGAACAGCAATCAGACAGGAACAAACGTTTTTTTTCGTCTATACATTATTTGAGAGATAAAGGGAAAGACCGAAACTCTGGTGTAAGATTTTCTTTTGGAAGGGGGGCAATACAGCAGCATTTTCTTAATAACTTGAATGGAGATGTTGTGGATACACTTCGGGAATACTGGCAGGAAAAGGCATGGTGGTACAGCGGAGAGTGGAAGCAAACGATCAAAACTGGAGCATCAAAAGTGCTGGAGGTTTTATGCAGGGCAGACGGAAGAATAGGGGAGCAACAGGCGGATGTCTATACCTTACGATTGTATGCGTATTTTAACGTTGATCCGGACGTCAGGCAGTTTAAACAAGAAGGCCGGCGTACTTTTTTTCTGACTGAAACAGATGTCAGAACCCAGCGTCTTTTAAGGGAAAAGCAGTTGGAATATGGGTGGAGAACAACCTGGCTTTCAGGAAATTCTTCGAATCGGGCAGATGGATTTCGGTTGCCGGGTATGGAAAAACTTGCATTGGGAAATGGATCCATACCATCAGGAATGCTGACATCCGTATTTTATTTCACACAGAGAAGTTTACTATTTAAAAAGGTAAAATTTGAGGTTGCAGGTAATGCCGGTTTATCTCGTTTGACGGGTAATAGTATGAAACAGGTCGTATTGCCTGTATGGAAGGCCCGATGGTCCTTGCAGCGAAGTTTTGGGAAGAAAAATTCACTGGGTTTTACCTATCAGTGGAATCGTTCCTTCACGAATGTCTGGTCGCAAATGCCGGACAGACAACTGAGTGGGAACCGCTCTATAGTGTATGGATTGCAACCGATGGGCACGGAAGCCCAGCAGTCTGCTCAACTGCTTTTTCGGTATCTGAATTTGTTCCGGCAGAATCAGTGGATAATCAGCCTCACGTTTGCGGCGCATGACCACCAGTATGGGTCTTCCCTTTTATTAAAGCCTGCTTACAATGTACAGTATTTTGAGCGTTATCCGAAGGCCAGTTCATGGTATTTGCTGATACAGCATAATCGCTTTATTCCGGTGCTGAAATCCAAATGGCAAACTGATATTCAGTGGCTGGATCGTTGGAATATGGTAAGAATCAATGGAATACCGGCCCTGCAACAGCAGCAGCTGGGTGGGATGGAGAACAGACTGATTAGTGGGTTTGAAGGACGCTGGAACGGAGAAGTAGCGGGGTATATATCGTATAACGTATTCAAAAGAGCGTCCATTGGTCCGGATCCGAACTGGCAATGGTATACGTCATTCAAACTTAAATGGAAGGCAGGTAATCGTTTGTATGCCGCCGGAATGTGGAAGTGGCAGCAGTTGTCGCCATCAATGGGTTTTCCATCTTCAGATGTACATATACTGGGTAAAATGGGAGAACGTTTTCACTGGCGAATGGAATGGGTGAATCTGCTGAATCTAAAAAGAGTGGAGCAAAGGCAGGTGAGTGCTTTTGAAGAAACCATCACATCCTATGTTTTGAACGGTCGATACCTGTTAGCGGCACTGAGTTATCGTTTTTGACAGGAAAGAGGTATAGACAATGAATCGTATCGTTAGCTTTGCAGGGATGAATCCAATGAAAATAAGTTTTTTATCATGTCTTGTGCTGTTGATTCTTATTGCAGATAAAGCAAATGCACAGCCGGTCATTTATGAAAAGGGATATTTTCGGTATCCGCTGGATATAGAGCCCAGGCTCAATGCCAATTTTGGGGAGATGCGTCCGAATCATTTTCATATGGGGCTGGATCTGTTTACCCTTCGAAAAGAGAATCTGCCCGTTTATGCAGCAGCTGATGGATATGTATCCCGGGTTAAGATTGAGGCAGGCGGTTTTGGAAATGCGATCTATATCGATCATCCAAATGGTACAACCACTTTGTATGCACACATGAATGGTTTTTTCGGACCATTGGCTTCGTACATCCGTGGGCAGCAATACCAAATGAAAAGCTGGTCATTGGATGTAGCCGTTCCCAAAGGGCTTTTCCCGTTGAAGAAAGGAGATTTCATCGGACCCAGTGGTAATACAGGTGCCTCTCAGGGTCCTCATGTTCATTTTGAGATCCGGGAAACATCTTCTGAAAAATGCCTCAATCCGCTTTTATTTGGATTCCGTATACCGGATGCGGTTCCTCCGCAGCTTCACCGGCTGGCTATTTACGACAGGCGAAAAAGTGTTTATGAACAACAGCCAGTTCTGGTGCCAGTCACCAGAATATCCACCGGGCATTACAAAGCCAGTGTACCTAAATTGTCTGCCGATCGTATTCTGATTGCTGTTCAGGCAACGGATCAGATGACCGGTGTGCCGAATCAGAATGGTATCTACAGAACCGTCCTTAGGGTGAATGGCAAGGTTTCCGGCGGTTTCACACTGGATGCCATCGGATATGATGAAACCAGGTTTTTAAATGCCCATATTGATCATCGTTATCGTTCTGCCGGTGGCCCATACCTTCAATTTCTTAATCCTCTCGAAGGAGATCGATTGCCGGTATATGCGGTTTCCACGGGAGGCGTAGACCTACCGGCAGACAAGGTGCTTTCCTGTTCTCTTGAAGTATTGGATGCGGATGGTAATCGATCTGTAGTTGATTTTTCTCTGGAACAATCTGGTTTAGTGGCTCCGATGGATGGATTAGAAAAAAACATGATGAGACCGGGAGAGGAAAATATTTTTGAAACGGACGATATTGAAGTGTACATCCCGAAAGGAATGCTTTATGATTCGATCCGTTTCCGGTATCAGAAAATAAAAACACCCTTAACCGGTAATTTTTCATCGGTACATCAGGTCCATGATCCGCAGGTACCTGTTCACGGTGGAATGATGATCAGAATTCGTCCGGAAAAGGTGATTCCCTATCCGCTGAGAGAGCTAATCCTGATTCGTCAGGTGACCAAAAGCAGGGTAACAGTCAGAAAGGCAAGCTGGTCTGTAGATAAATTCGGAGCCATTTTTCGTGATTTCGGGTCGTTTGAGTTGATTGCGGATTCGCTTCCTCCGGTTATTTCAGGACCGGTTAACGGGATGAGGGTTTCGGCTGCTTCGCGGATAACGGTATTTGTGCAGGACAATAACAAACAGCTTAAAAACTTTCGGGGAGAGCTCGACGGGCAGTGGATCCTGTTTGAGCAGAGGGGGAATTCATTTGTTTACCGGGTGGATGAAAAATGCCCGCCTGGTGAACATCAGCTAAAAATTTATGTTGAAGATGAGGCCGGTAACCAATCCGTCAGAGAATATAAAATAGTTCGATAAATATGATACAGGAAGGACAAAAAGCACCGGAATTCAGCGCACAGGATCAGCAGGATAAAACGGTTTCCCTGAGTGATTTCAGAGGTAAAAAACTGGTTATTTTCTTTTATCCGGAAGATGACACCCCCACCTGTACACAACAGGCCTGCAATCTTCGCGATAATTATGCGATGCTTAAGGAGCACGGTTTTGAGGTAGTAGGGGTTAGTCCGGATCCGGTAGAAAAGCATGCCCGTTACCAGCTGAAACACCAGTTGCCTTTTACCCTGCTGGCAGACCCGGATCACGGGATCATCGATGCCTATGGTGTATGGGGTGAAAAGAACATGTACGGCAGAAAATACATGGGACTGCTTCGGACTACTTTTGTAGTGAACGAAGAAGGGGAGGTGATACATGTTTTCCGCAAACCAAAAGTGAAACAGCACGCAGAGGAGATCATCGCCAAAACATCCGGGAAATAGCCACAATCATTTCAACCAGCGGAGAGATCCGAAAGGAAATTGTTTTTGCTCCGGAGTTTGCAGTACAAGCTCACCGGCACGGTTAACTTCTTTTACTGTCGCAGAAAAGACGCCTTCTGTTTCTGAAATGAAACGCTGTTCTTCGTCTTTTTTGTACAAAACCCTGTTGTATGCTTCCAGAATTCCATCCGGATCAAAGAGCCATTGTTGCCAGCAATGTTCAATATGAGCGCAAAGTTCTTTGGCGAGTACAATCGGGTCATACATCTTGCCGGTGATTTGCCGGAGTGAAACCGGATTGGGAAGACTGTTGTCAAAACTCGTCTGGTTGATATTGATTCCCATTCCAAGAATGGAAGCATTCCAATGGGAACCCCTTATGCTGTTCTCGACTAACAGACCACCTGCCTTTCTGTCGCGCCAATACAGATCATTCGGCCATTTCAGCCGTGTTTCATCTCCGGCGTAAATTTTAAAGAAATTATAACAGGCCAGGGCAATGGAGGCGTTGAAGGTAAAGGGAAACTCAGGAAAGGGACGGTCTGGCAGCAATACAACTGAAAGAAGCAGGTTTTCGCCTGCTGCTGAATGCCAGTGGCGTCCTCTCTGGCCACGACCGGCCGTCTGCTCCAGGGTAAAAAAGGCTGATCCATGTGTTGCCAAATGGTCATGAACAGCCTGCATGGCATGTTTGTTGGTACTATTAACTGAAGACAAAATGACAAACGGTTCGCCGACTGGCATGTGCTTACTGGATTTTCATTATTTTTGGAAAGATAAATGGAATCATCGAACAATCGAACAGTAGCTTTAGCGGTCGCTTTCCGCAACATTCATTCAAAATAATTTTCATTTGACAGACGTAAACGTACCCGTTCTACCGGAAAAAAAAGCAGTCAGATTAACCAGGAGCAGCAAATTGCTGAAAGTTATTGTCAGGGCTATTCAGGATAAAAAAGGAGAACATGTTGTTTCACTGGATCTGCGAAAGATTCCGGAAGCCGTTTCCGATTTTTTTATCATATGTGAGGCCGGATCCAGTGTTCAGGTAAAGGCGATTGCAGATGAGATTGAGACGCAGGTAAAGCAGGACTGCGGAGAATTCCCCTATCGCCAGGAAGGCTATCAGTCTTTACAGTGGGTATTAGTGGATTACGTAAACGTGGTAGTTCATATCTTTCAGAAAGAGACACGTAAATTCTATCGTCTGGAAGAAATGTGGCACGACGGGGTAATGATGGAGCATGAGGATGAGCCAGCTCCGGCCGCTGCCAAACCGGCAAAAGTTAAACGAACAGGAACCAGGAATAAAGGATAAAAACCAGGGTTAGCAAAACATGTCACAAGAAGAGTTCAAACCAGACACCCGGAAAAACACAGAAGGTGAGCGTAAAGGTCCACGTTTCAGTTTTTATTGGATTTACGCGATTGTAGGTATTTTTCTGATCGGATATCAGATCATGAACGGAATGCGTCCGGAAGCAAAGGACATTTCCGAACTGGAATTCCGTCAGCAAATGCTCGCCAATAATGACGTAGAGAAGATCGAACCGGTAATGAACCGGAACATCGTTCGGATATACATCAAAAAGGAAAGTCTTTCCAAACCGTACTATAAGGAATTGCTCGGTCAACGCTGGAATTATGTGGTGAATGCCAAAGAAATGCCGCATTTTCAGTTCACATACTCCAAAGTGGAAGATTACCAGCGTATCCTCGATGAATATTTCAAGGAGAATACCGCGGTAAAACCGGTTCCGGTGATGCCAACAGCTGAGCAGGAATGGTTTGGTCCTTTCCTTCAGTTCCTGTTTCCACTGCTGATGTTCGGTCTCCTTTTCGTTCTTATGATGCGGAAAGTGGGTGGTGGACCTGGCGGTGGTGGCGGTCCTGGTGGTATTTTCAACATCGGAAAATCAAAGGCACAACTGTTTGATAAAGGCACGAAAGTAAACATCACGTTTGCGGATGTGGCAGGACTGGATGAGGCCAAGCAGGAAGTGATGGAAATCGTGGACTTCCTGAAGAATCCTAAAAAATATACGGCACTGGGAGGTAAGATTCCCAAAGGAGCGCTGCTGGTTGGTCCTCCGGGTACGGGTAAAACGTTGCTTGCCAAAGCTATGGCAGGCGAAGCACAGGTGCCTTTCTTCTCCATGTCTGGTTCAGATTTTGTGGAACTATTCGTTGGAGTAGGAGCCAGTCGGGTTCGGGATCTGTTCAAGCAGGCCAGAGAAAAGGCTCCCTGTATCATTTTCATTGACGAGATCGATGCCATTGGCCGGGCCAGGGGCAAGAATATGATGATGAGCAACGATGAACGGGAGAACACCCTGAACCAGTTGCTGGTGGAGATGGACGGATTTGGAGGCGATAGCGGAATCATTATCCTTGCCGCCACCAACAGGCCGGATGTGCTGGA
>CANHUD010000006.1 GCA_947463665.1 Sphingobacteriales bacterium | reverse complement strand
TGAACAACGCCAAGAGGCCAACAAAGTACAACGGTGAACTGCTTTTCTTTCGTTGGATGAACTGTCGGATTTCCAGAATGAACATTCCCGCAATGGCCAGCACAAGCAGGCCTGTCAGGAGTTGTCCGGTTCTGTCTGTCTGCTGCAACAGGCTGCGGACAAGAAAAAGCAAATAAAAGGCGATCATGAAAAGATGCAGAAGCGTAAAAGCACGCCTGTACCGTCTTTTCAGTACAACGATGAAGGGAAAGATCTCTTTATTTTGACTCACGAAGGGCATTGGCGGCAGACATTACATTACAAAGTTTCAGCAGGATGCGTGCGCCCACGTTTTCGTCATATTCATTGGTACTGATCCCGATCTCATTGAGGTCAAATCCGATGATCTCCTTTCCACTTTGTACTAATTTCTTCAACAGATAGGAAATCTGTTCGGCTTCAAATCCGCCATGAACCGGCGTTCCGGTGTTCGGACAATGTTTTGGATCCAGCCCGTCGACGTCAAAGCTAATGTATACCTTATCAGGAAGATTACTAATAATGTCATCCGCGATCTGCTTCCAGGTTTCTCCCTCATACTGCCGTTCCCGAATGTCTTTGTCGAAATAAGTAACCACCCGGTTCTGGCTGTCACGGATACAGTTGAATTCGCCTTCACTATAATCCCGTACGCCTATCTGAACCAGCTTATGTACCTGCGGGATATTTTTAAGCACATTGTGCATGATGGATGCATGCGAAAAAACAAATCCCTCATAGGAACAGCGAAGGTCTGCATGGGCATCGATTTGCAGGATCCCGAATGACTCGTGTCGTTCAGAGAGTGCTTTTATAAAACCGTAAGATATGGAGTGATCACCCCCAACCAGACCAACTCTTTTCCCTTTGCTAAGCAGCTCGGAACTTTGATCGTATACCCAGTTGTTCAGGAATTCAGAACCTTCATTCACTTCCCGAAGCGTCTTGCACATGAACTTGTTGTTATCGATTTTGTCACCCGCACTGATAAAACTGATGTATAATTCAGCTTCTTTTCGCAGATAATCGCTTTTGAGAAGGATTTTTTTGTCGATATGCCGCATGTAATATCCTCTCTTCCAGGCATCCGGAAAATCCTTGTCGTAAATATCTACCTGCATACTGGCAGAAAAAAGATGTTCCGGAGCGCGGGCGGTTCCCGCCCGGTAGGATACGGTCACTTCCCAGGGCACAGGCAGGATGACCAGTTCAGCTTCTTCCTCACTGAAGGGCAATCCGAAGATATTGTTGTTCTGTATACTGACGGATTCGGGGTCGTACGAAGTAAAATCAGCCATAAAACGATTGCGGACTGCAAGGTAATAAATTTTAAATACACGTATATCCTCAACAGTATTTTAACAGGCTTTCATCAAACAAGATTCCGCCTGTCTTGCTTTTTAACCTAATTTTGTCCTAATATAAAGAGGAACATGAAGAAGTTACACATTGTGATCCTGGTGGTGATCGCTGCTGCGATCGCCGGTCTTCTCAGCCTTACAAAAGATATAACTACCTACGATTCCATTGCATCTGCACGGAAAAAAGAAGGCAGATATGTGCATCTGATCGCGAAACTGGATCGTTCCGAACCGGTGGTGTACGATCCGGTGAAAGATCCGAATTTTCTCAGTTTTTATGCCGTTGATTCATTGGGTTACCGTACACAGGTGGTATATCGGAATTCAAAGCCAACGGAACTGGAACACAGCGACCGTGTGGTCCTCAAGGGCCAGATGAAAGGGGAGGTGTTTGAATGCCGTGAAATCCTGCTTAAATGTCCTTCCAAATACAAAGATGATCCGAATCAGCAACTGAAGCAGGTCTCCCCTGCAGCGGTTCCAACATCTCAACTCAACTGATAATCAACTTTTTCTGATGCGTTACGAAGGCGAACATCTCCTGATTGGCCAGATTGGTCATTTCCTTGCTGTCCTATCTTTTGTGGCTTCTCTGCTGGCTGCCTATGCCTATTTCAGGGCCGCCAATGAGGCTTCCGAACTTTCCGGATCCTGGAAGAAAACCGGGCGGATCGCATTTTTGCTGCAATCCTTTTCGATCATTGCCATATTTTTTGTATTGTACCTGATCATCTATAATCATTACTTCGAATACAAATACGCCCACCAGCATTCGAAACGCAGCCTGGACATGCAGTACCTGTTGAGTTGTTTCTGGGAAGGTCAGGAGGGCAGTTTCATGCTCTGGACGTTCTGGCAAAGTATTCTTGGTCTGGTGGTGATGCGTACAGCCCGTCAGTGGGAAGCGCCGGTGATGAGCATCATCAGCCTGGCACAGTTGTTTCTGGCCAGCTTCATCATTGGGATCTACTTCTTTGATGTTAAGATCGGATCCAGTCCGTTTGTGCTCATGCGCAACGAATTCTCGGATGCACCCATTTTTCAGGATCCAAATTATTTATTCAAATACCTGACCGATGGAAATGGGTTGAACATCCTGCTTCAGAACTACTGGATGGTCATCCATCCACCTGTTCTTTTCCTGGGTTTTGCCTCCTCTCTGATTCCGTTCGCGTATGCTGTAGCAGGATTATGGAAGAGAGACCATAATGGCTGGATCAAACAGGGACTACCCTGGGCGTTGTTCAACGGCGGTATTCTTGGTCTGGGTATTATGATGGGAGCCGCATGGGCCTACGAATCGCTCACGTTCGGAGGGTATTGGGCCTGGGATCCGGTAGAAAATGCTTCCATGGTACCCTGGCTGCTGATGGTGGCAGGCATTCACACCATGCTGATATACAAGCATACCGGTTACTCGCTGAAAGCAACCTACTGGTTTACGATCCTGGCCTATCTTCTCGTACTTTATTCTACCTTCCTTACCCGCACCGGGGTTTTGGGTGATACCTCCGTACACTCCTTCACCGGTGAAGGGGAAAGCCTTTACTGGCACCTGATCCTGATGATGCTAACCTTTCTGGCTATACCTGCTGTGTTGTTTTTCCGCCAGCGAAAGGAAATGCCGGAGATCAAAAAAGAGGAGAGCATGAATTCCAGAGAATTCTGGATGTTTGTGGGATCTCTGCTGCTGTTTGTCTCAGCCGGTTACATCATCATCCTTACATCGCTCCCGTTCATTAATAAACTGGCCGGAACCAGCTGGGCGATCGGTCAGGATGTGGAATATGTCTACAACAGGGTAATGGTGCTGGTGGCTGTGGTCATCGGTGTACTGACCGCTGTTACCCAGTACTTCAAATACAAGGATACGACCCGAAAATACCTGTGGTCCAACCTGCTGGCTCCCTCCATCGCTACGCTGGTGCTATCTGCCCTGATCAGTTTTCTGGGTGGGATTGAATATGATAAATATGGCATAGGTTTTCTGGCGGCCATTCATGTGGCGCTCTGGGCAGCCTTCTATGCGGTGATCGCCAATGTCACCTACATATTTAAAGTGCTGAAAGGAAACCTGAAAGCTGCCGGAGCGTCCATTACACATTTTGGCTTCGGACTCATGCTGGTGGGTATTCTGATATCATCATCCAAAAAAGAGCTGCTGTCCGTAAACAGCACGGGTATCAATGTATCCGGCTTAAAAGATGTAAAAGGGAATGAGGAAAACCCGCTGGAAAATGTAACACTGATCCACGGGATCCCAACACCCATGGGTAAGTATACGGTTACCTATGAAGGAGATTCCAATGTGGCCAAGAACGACCGCGTCTATTTCCGGATTCATTTTGAGAAAAAGGATACGGCAACAGGAGAAGTCAATGAACAGTTCCGTATCTATCCCAATGCCTTTCTCGTAAAAGGCGATGAAGGCATGAATCTCTCGTCCAATCCGGGTGCCCGCCATTATCTTACCAACGATGTGTTCGTGTATATTACCTCCTGGCTCAATCCGGATAAAGTGAAGGATACCGCTCAGTTCACCAATGTATGGGTGAAAAAAGGGGATACGGTTTTCTATTCCAATGGATACATTGTGGTCAGAGATGTGATTACTGCTAATAAAAATGAAAATGCAGATCTTCCGGTGGTCGACAGCGCCTGGTTATCGGATCTGCAGATCAATTCCAAGGACGGCAGAAGTTACCTGGCACAACCGGCATTTTTTGTCAAGAACAACCAGCCCTCCGTTAAAATGGACACCGTTTTCACCCAGAATCTTGTGCTGAATGTGAACCGCGTGAGTGGAGATAAAATGGAACTGGGCATCAAAGAATCCGGTGCCGTGATGCGGTACATCACCCTTAAGGCTTTCCGCTTCCCTTACATAAACGTGCTGTGGGTGGGAACGATCCTGATGGTGATTGGGTTTCTGATCAGTATGTACAGACGATTCCGGGTATAAGCTTGTTCATGCTGTCCAATTTTCTTACATTCCATTATGATCCGCCGCGTCTGTAATTGTTGGACCCAATGGGTATGGCTAACGGGAATGTTTCTATTCCCGTTAAGCGATGCACAGGCACAGTGGAAACCCGGCCCCAACGATACCCTGCTGGTAGCCTATGTGGTGGTAAACGGGGATACCATGACCTATCGGGAAATGGAACCGGTGTATGTGCTCACCAACATGACCCCGGAGCAAAAAGAACGATATAAAAAATGGACCCGGCTGCGTAATGCCGTGTATGTAACGTATCCATATGCCATCCAGGCTTCGGCCATTATCAACGAAGTCAATGCAAAACTGGTAGAGTTTCCCGACAAGCGGAAACGATCTGCCTATCTGAAAAGCAAAGAAGCAGAAATTAAAAAACGATTTGCGGATCCTGTCACCAGTCTCTCCATTTATCAGGGAAAAGTACTGATGAAACTCATCAACCGGGAAACGGACAACAACTGCTATGAGATCATCAAGGAATACAAAGGCGGCCTTTCCGCCCGTTTCTGGCAAACCGTTGCCTGGATATTCAGCAGCAGCCTCAAACAGGAATACGATCCAAAAGGAGAAGATGCCGAGATGGAATCCATCGTTAAAGAAGTGGCCATGATGTATGGTAGAAACTAATCAGTAATTTCGCGGCATGAAACTGGATATCCTCGCCATTGGCGTACATCCCGATGATGTGGAACTCGGTTGTTCCGGTGTGCTCTTAAATGAGGCGGCCAACGGAAAAAAAACCGGTATCCTGGATCTTACGGAAGGTGAACTGGGAACCCGGGGAACGGTTCAGACCCGCTACGCAGAAGCTGCCGCCGCCGCTAAGATACTGGGCGTGTCTGTACGGGAGAATCTTCGTATGCGTGATGGATTTTTCCGGAACGATGAAGAGCACCAGTTGCAGCTGATCCGTGCCATCCGGAAATACCAGCCGGAGATCGTACTGGCAAATGTTTTAGACGATCGCCATCCGGATCATGGCCGTGCCGGTCACCTCATCGCCGATGCCTGTTTTCTGGCAGGCCTTACAAAGATCGAAACGATCGATGAACAGGGCAATCCACAACCAAGATGGAGACCTAAAATGGTGCTGCATTACCTGCAGGACTGGTACCACGAACCGGATCTTCTGATTGATATTTCCAATGTGTTTGAACAACGGATGGCTTCTATCAAAGCGTACAGTACCCAGTTCGCGGCACAGGACGACAAAGATGGTCCTCAGACCTATATCTCCACACCTGATTTCCTGGATAGTGTTATTGCACGGGCCCGCATGTTGGGAAAACGAATCGGTGTGAAATATGCAGAAGGATTTATTACTGAAAAAAAGATCGGCATCCGTACCCTCGATGCACTGGTGCTGATCGAAACCTGATTAATATGTCAAACGTCAATATAGGACTGGTACAGATGTCCTGCACGGCCGATAAGCAGGCCAATCTCGAAAAAGCGATGCTCAAAACGCGGGAAGCCGCGGCTGCCGGTGCACAGATCGTCTGCCTGCAGGAACTGTTCACCTCGCTTTATTTCTGCGATGTGGAGGATTATGAGCATTTCAAACTGGCTGAACCTATTCCCGGTCCTTCCACGGATGCGTTCAGTGCACTGGCGAAAGAACTGGGCATAGTGATCATCGCCTCGCTGTTTGAAAAGCGTGCACAGGGTTTGTACCATAACACCACTGCAGTAATCGATGCCGATGGCCAGTATCTGGGTAAGTACCGTAAAATGCATATTCCCGACGATCCGGCTTATTACGAAAAATTCTATTTCACTCCGGGTGATCTGGGATACAAAGTATTCAAAACAAAATTCGCCACCCTGGGCGTGCTGATTTGCTGGGACCAGTGGTATCCGGAAGCAGCAAGGATCACGGCACTGATGGGAGCAGAAATTCTGTTCTATCCCACCGCCATCGGCTGGGCCACCTCACAGGATGAGGCTACCAACCGGGAGCAATATGATGCCTGGCAGACCATACAACGCAGTCATTCCGTTGCCAATGGCGTGCACGTGGTTAGTGTCAACCGGGTGGGTTATGAACAGAACGGCGCCATGAAATTCTGGGGCGGTTCCTTCGTGACCAATACCATGGGCTCTGTTCTTTACCAGGCCCCTCATGAGGAAGAAGTAGTGAAAGTAGTGGAACTGGATCTCAAACGTACGGACGCGTCGCGCATTCACTGGCCTTTCCTGCGCGACAGGAGGATAGACAGTTATCAACCCATCACCAAACGGTATATCGACAACGATGCAGCAGGCAACTCCTAAATCTTTAGGTTATTATTTCCCGGCAGAATTTGCCCCACACCGCGCCACCTGGCTTAGCTGGCCGCATAAAGAAGCTTCCTGGCCGGGTAAGATCCATACGATCTTTCCCCGATATGCTGAATTCATCAAACGGCTGGCAGAAGGGGAGCGCGTCTGTATCAATGTGGCGGATGAATCGATGAAATCCTTTGCAATGGCTCATCTTGAGCAGGCCGGTGCCAATCTGGATCAGATCGATTTCTTTTTCCATCCTACCAATGACGCCTGGTGCCGGGATCACGGGCCTGCTTTTCTGGTCAACCCCTCGGCCGAACAGAAAAAAGTGATCGTCGACTGGAACTACAACGCATGGGGCGGGAAATATCCGCCGTATGATCTGGATGATGTGATCCCAACCCGTATTGGAGAAAAACTCGGTCTGCCCGTTTTTAATCCGGGAATTATCATGGAAGGCGGCTCCGTCGATTTTAATGGTGCCGGTACACTGATCACTTCCAAACAATGCCTGCTGAATGAGAACCGCAATCCGCATCTGAACCAGTCGCAAATTGAACAATATCTGTCCGATTACTACGGCGTAGACCAGATCCTGTGGGTAGATGAAGGCATCGTCGGCGATGATACCGATGGACACATCGATGATACCGTTCGATTCGTAAATGCCGATACCGTTATCACGGTACTGGAAGAAAACCCGAACGACGAGAATTACGAAATTCTCCAGCAAAACCGTCGACAGCTTACAGAGATGCGGTTGCTAAACGGTAAGCAGCTTACGATTGTAGACCTGCCCATGCCGGATTCGGTGATCTGGGAAGACCAGCGCCTGCCGGCTTCCTACGGGAATTTTTATATCGCCAATAAATATATCATCGTACCCACTTTCCGGCAACCCAAAGACGACCGTGCCTGCAGGATCATTCAGGAATGTTTCCCAGACCGGCAGGTTATCGGTATTGACTCTACTGATATTATCTGGGGACTGGGAAGTTTTCATTGCCTGTCGCAACAGGAGCCACTCATCTGATATCCGTTCGGTACGTCCACAAGGATATTCTTTAATGAACTAACAGTCGTTAGTATTGTTATGGGAAAACATATACCTTTGATTTGGACTAAAAACTCAACAGATGTCAATGAATTTCCAGCTTTCCGAAGAGCAGAAAATGATTGTTCAGGCGGCTCGTGATTTTGCCCGTAACCAGTGTATGCCAGGTGTAATTGAGCGCGATGAGGCCCAGCGTTTTCCCCGTGAGCAGATCAGCCAGCTGGCCGATCTGGGATTTATGGGATTGATGGTTTCTCCTGAATACGGAGGGGCGGGCATGGATACGATCAGTTACGTACTGGCCATGGAGGAGATCAGTAAGGTCGATGCGAGTGTAAGTGTATGTATGAGTGTCAACAACAGTCTGGTCTGTTGGGGACTGGAAGAATATGGAACCGACGAACAGAAAGCCCGCTACCTCACTCCGCTGGCCCAGGGAAAAAAGGATGGTGAGCTTTACATCGGTGCTTTTTTGCTCAGTGAGCCGGAAGCCGGATCCGATGCTACTTCACAACGGACAATCGCGGAAGATAAAGGAGATCATTATATTCTGAACGGAACGAAGAACTGGATCACCAATGGCAACTCTGCATCGGTTTATCTGGTGATGGCTCAGACCGATCCGGCAAAAGGTCCCAAAGGTATTTCAACATTCATTGTAGAAAAGAACTGGCCAGGGGTCACCGTAGGGGCGAAAGAGAACAAGATGGGGATACGCGCCAGCGATACCCACAGCATTCTCTTCAATGATGTTCGCGTACCGAAAGAGAACCGGATAGGAGTGGAAGGTTTTGGCTTCACCTTTGCGATGAAGACGCTGGCCGGCGGAAGAATCGGAATTGCCGCACAGGCATTGGGTATTGCTTCAGGAGCCTATGAATTATCGGTCCGGTACGCTAAAGAGCGCAAGGCATTTGGAACCGCGATCGCGCATCACCAGGCCATTCAGTTCAAACTGGCGGATATGGCCACCCGCATTGAAGCGGCCCGTTTGTTGTGTTTTAAGGCAGCCTGGGAAAAAGACAATGGTCAGGATTATACGCTATCTTCGTCCATGGCCAAACTCTACGCATCGGAAGTGGCCATGTGGGCAGCTACCGAGGCGGTACAGATCCATGGTGGATACGGGTATGTGAAAGAATACCACGTAGAGCGGCTAATGCGCGATGCAAAGATCACCCAGATCTACGAGGGTACCAGTGAGGTCCAGCGGATCGTGATCGGTCGTCACATCACAAAATAATTATGTCGGTCAATAAAGAAGCCTACGCAACTATTCGGCAACAGGTAACGGAAGCAGGAGCACTGCTGGTGGCCGTCTCCAAAACCAAACCTGTAGAGGACATTCAGGACCTCTATGAACTTGGTCAGCGAGACTTTGGGGAGAACTATGTACAGGAGCTGGCAGATAAACAGCCCCAATTGCCTGCAGATATCCGTTGGCATTTCATTGGTCACCTCCAAACCAACAAAGTCAAGTACATTGCCCCGTTCGTGTACATGATCCATGGTGTTGAATCGTTCAAATTGCTGAAAGAAATCAATAAACAGGCAGCCAGACAACAGCGGGTGATCCGTTGCCTGTTGCAGCTCCACATCGCTCAGGAAGAGACCAAATTCGGAATGAACAGAGATGAACTGGCAGGTTTGCTGGATGCTTACCTGTTGGAAAAAGACCAGCTTCCGCATGTGGAACTCTGTGGTATCATGGCCATGGCTTCGTTCACGTCGGATGAAACAAAAATTCGGACAGAGTTTCAGGAGGCAGGAGGACTTTTCAATTGGATCCGGGAAACATATGCTCATATCCTTCCTGCATTCAGGGAGTGTTCTTATGGCATGAGTGGCGATTATCCTGTAGCCCTTCAGGAAGGTTCTACCATGGTTCGGATCGGAAGTCTTATTTTTGGGCACCGATAAAACTTTACGGATGCGAACATACTTGCTATATTTCCTGCTCGCCTGCTTTTTATCTGTTTCAGCTGCTGCGCAGATCCGACCGGGTATACGGGCCGGAGGTTTACTATCGGCCCCCAATATAAAGAGTGACGTGCTGGTAGGCGTTAAGCCCAAACCTGCTCCGGGTTGGACAGCCGGTGTGTTCACACAGATTCCACTGGGGGGAAACGGATGGTATGTCTCTCCTGAACTGAGCCTGCTTTATTATGCCTACGATGCAGATGGTACCGTTAATTTTCCTGGTGTAGGGACGGTTGCGGTAACGGGTAATTCTAATATTACCTATCTCAATCTTCCTGTTCATCTGGGATATGTACAGCCTGAAGGAACTGTTCGTTTTTTTGCTGAAGCCGGCGGGTATATGGCAGTTGGTTTGTCCGGAGAAAACAATCTTAAAGGTATGGTTGGCAGTCAGACGTTCTACAACGACGGCCCTATCCAGTTCGGCCGGAACAATGGAGAAGTCAGAAGAACCGATTTGGGGGCTTCCATTGCGGCAGGTATCCTGCTGCGCAACCGCTTCAGTATACGCATTCATGCTGCCAATGGATTTACAACCGTTAGCAACGAATCCTTTGGTTCTTTCCGTAACCGGTATATTGGTCTTTCACTCGGCTTCGGCGGCTTCTCCGGAGAATAAAACCTTTCAGCCGGATGCTGGCATCAGAATTGAGTCTGATGATGTATGCATCAACCTCTTGTATCCGTAGTCATGCCTGCGTACAATACCGACCAGTATCTGCGGCAGGCCATACAAAGCATCCTGACACAAAGCTGGCCGAATCTGGAACTCATCATTGTAAACGATGCATCCGCCGACCAGACACTGCCCATTGCCCTTGAGATGGAAGCTAAGGACGCACGCATCCGTGTACTATCCAATGAGTTTAATAGGGGTATTGTGTACTCCCGTAACAGGGGAATTCTGGCATCCAGAGGTACGTACATCGCCAGTATGGATGCAGATGATGTTGCACTGCCCGACCGGCTGGAGACGCAGGTGAACTATCTGAAGCAAAACCCGGAACTGGGTGCAGTAGGAAGTTTTTATCATGTGATGGATGGAAGCGGAAAGCACCTCACGTCCATAAATGTACCTCATAAGACCGCTGATATAACCACCTTTCTGTTGTTCAATGTTACCTTCTGTCATTCTACCCTGATGATGCGTGGCGAAGTTGCCCGAACATTTCTGTATGGCGAAGGCTTTGACATTATTGAAGATTACGAGATCGCCTATCGGATCTCCCGGCGCTATCCGATAGGAAATGTTCCATCCTACACGGTCTTGTATCGAATCCATGGCTCCAATATTTCGATTGAGAAAAAACAACGGCTGCTGGAACTTCGCCTGCAGCTGGATCGTCGTGTACTGAATGATCTCAATATTCCGTACAGTGAAGCCGACTGTAATCTGCACAGTAATTTTCTGAATCTGAATACGGATGCCTTCCGAAGCAATCAGGATTTTGTAAAACTGGAAGATTGGCTCAGTCGGTTCTATTCATATTGCCTGAAACGATCAGACCTAAACCACCGGATGATCCATCGTATTCTGGCCGTCCGGTGGTCTATCCTTTGCATCCGGACAAGGCGCTACACTCAAATCTTCAGAAACAGGTTATTCAGTGAGTTTAAAGCAGATTTTCTGAAACACAACCTGCATTATATCCGAAACCGCTTTTCCGGAGTGTTGGAAGTGGTTTGAGCCTTATTTTTCGTACCTTTGCGGCTTCAAGAGCAACCATGATCAGTGCAAAAAACATAACGCTTGCTTACGGCAAGCGCGTCCTGTTCGAAGAAGTCAATATCAATTTCATCAAAGGCAATTGTTACGGCGTTATTGGAGCCAATGGAGCAGGAAAAAGTACGTTCCTGAAAATCCTGAGTGGAGAAATTGAACCCAATAAGGGAACGGTGGAAATTTCATCGGGAGAGCGCTTGGCAGTACTCAAACAGAATCATTTCGAATTTGATGAAGTGACCGTTCTCAACACCGTTCTTATGGGCCACCAGAAAATGTGGAAGGTCATGCAGGAACGGGAACACATTTACTCTCTTGCTGATTTCACAGAAGAAGATGGTATCCGTGCAGGAGAACTGGAAAGTGAATTCGGAGAGATGGGAGGGTATACTGCTGAAAGCGATGCAGCCGCACTCTTAAGTGATCTGGGTGTGAAAGAGGAGTTTCATTCGTCGCTGATGAAAGACATTCCTTCCAACATCAAAGTCCGCGTGCTGCTGGCAAATGCGCTGTTTGGGAATCCGGACATCCTCCTGCTGGATGAGCCTACCAACGGGTTGGATATTGAAACCATCGCCTGGCTGGAAAACTTCCTGGCTGATTATGAAAACATTGTACTGGTGGTGAGTCACGACCGTCACTTCCTGGATGCGGTTTGTACACATGTGGCGGATGTGGATCGTTCCAAGATCAAGGTGTTCACCGGGAACTACACCTTCTGGTATGAATCCTCTCAGCTTATGGCCCGTCAGCTGAGCGATAAAAATAAAAAAACAGAGGATAAGCGGCAGGCTCTCATGGACTTTATCGCTCGTTTCAGTGCCAATGCCTCAAAATCCAAGCAGGCCACAGCCCGGAAGAAAGCGCTGGAGAAGCTTACCATCGAAGAGATCCAGCCTTCAAACCGAAAATACCCGGGTATTATTTTTCAGCCGCTTCGCGAAGTGGGGAACCAGATCCTCAACGTGGAAAATCTGTCTAAATCCGTTGACGGACGACCGCTTTTCAGTAAAATAAGTTTCAGCATAAACAAGGGCGATAAGATCGCCTTTGTGAGCCGTGATCCGCTGGCTATTACCCAGTTCTTCGAAATCATCAATGGAAACAGCCAGCCGGATGAGGGTAAGTTTGAATGGGGTACTACAATTGCGAAAGCCTATCTGCCGGTGGAGCACAATGAGTTTTTCACCGAAGGACTTACCCTGCTCGAATGGCTGCGCCAGTTTGTTCCATCACATGTAACAGATGCAGATGAGCCTTTCCTGCGTGGTTTCCTCGGAAAAATGCTGTTTAGCGGGGATGACATCGGAAAGAAAACCAATGTGCTGAGTGGTGGAGAAAAGGTACGCTGTATGTTAAGTCGTATGATGCTGCAAAATCCGAATTGCATCATACTGGATCAGCCAACCAACCACCTGGATCTTGAAAGCATCCAGAGTTTCAACGAACAGTGTATCGATTACAAGGGTATCGTGCTGATGACATCTCATGATCACACCTTTATGCATACAACTGCTAACCGGATCATTGAACTGACACCCAAAGGTTTTATAGACCGCCTGATGACGTTCGACGAATACCTGACCGATGAACGTGTGAAAGTGCTGCGCCAGGAACTCTACGCCTGATCATCACTTTAAACCATATAGGTTATGTGGCACTACATGTCTGCAACCGATGTGTTGCAGAAACTCGGCACTAGTCGGGATGGCCTCCCCGTAACACGCATTGAAGCGCTTCGTGAGCAATACGGTCCCAATGCCCTTAAGGAGAAAAAAGCGAAGCCGGCCTGGCTCATCTTTCTTGCGCAGTTCAAAGATTTCATGATCATTGTGCTGATTGCTGCTGCCATTATCTCCGGCATCATTGGCGATCTGACCGATACCATCATCATTCTGATCATAGTATTCCTGAATGCGCTCATCGGATTCATTCAGGAATTCAATGCAGAGAAAGCAATGGATGCGCTGCGTAAAATGGCGGAAGTTCGGACACGCTGTATTCGCGGCGGACAACAACTGTCGATTCCCTCTACAGAGCTTGTGCCGGGTGATATCGTACCCCTGGAAGCGGGTAATGTTATTCCTTCGGATCTCCGGCTGATCGATGCTTTTTCCCTACAGGTAAATGAATCTGCCCTGACAGGAGAATCGTTGGCTGTTCATAAAAGCACCGATACACTGGAAGAGCAGGAAGATATTCCGCTGGGTGACCGGCTGAATATGGCTTATAAAGGATCAATGGTAGTGAATGGACGGGCCACAGGCGTGGTGGTAGCTACCGGCATGCAAACGGAGATTGGCCGTATTGCCCAGCTGCTGCAGGAAGACGAAATGGACACCCCCCTCAAGAAGCGAATGGGGGATTTTGGGAAGAAACTGTCGTATATCATATTAGCGATCTGTGTCATTCTTTTCGGCATCGGTCTGCTGAGAGGGGAAGCACCTTTGTCGATGCTGCTGCTGTCCATCAGCCTCGCCGTTGCAGCCATTCCGGAGGCACTACCGGCTTTGATCAATATAGCACTGGCTATGGGGGCCAGAAGGCTGATGCAGGCAAACGCACTGATCCGCAAGTTACCGGCCGTAGAAACCCTGGGATCCATTTCCTTCATCTGTTCCGACAAAACAGGAACTCTAACCCTTAACCGCATGAAAGTGGTAAAATGCTTTGATGCAGGTCATCGGGAAGAGGCCATTCCGGTTTCACCTTTCCTGGCAGGCATGGCGTTGAACCATGATGTAAAAAAAGGGGAGAACGGAGACCCGCTGGGCGATCCTACTGAGTTGGCACTGGCCGAGAAAGCAGAAAACGAACTGGCGGAGCCTATGGCTGTTTTTGCAGCTAAATATCCCAGAATCGCTGAAATACCTTTTGACTCGGATCGGAAATGCATGACAACCGTCCACCGTATGGGGAGCCAGTATCTGGTCCTGACCAAAGGGGCCATGGAGTCAATTGCTGACAGACTGGCAGAGGAACACATGAACCCAACGATGGATACCCTTGCTTCGGAATGGTCGGCACAGGGCATGCGGGTAATCGCTTATGCGTACCGGGTACTGGATACATTTCCGGATAACCGGGTAGCGGATGAACTGGAAAATGACCTTATACTAACAGGACTGGCAGGCATGATAGACCCTCCCAGAGAAGATGTAAGGGAGGCGATCCATCAATGCAGAACCGCCGGAATCAAACCCGTTATGATCACAGGCGATCATCCGGAAACAGCCAAAGCCATTGCCCGTGACATCGGAATGCTGGAAGAAGGGGACTGGGTGGTAACGGGTTCAGACCTGAAAAAGATGGGGGAGCAGGGACTCTCTGAACGAGTAGAACACATTGCTGTTTACGCCCGCGTTTCTCCGGAACAAAAACTGATGATCGTAAAAGCCCTGCAGCAGAAAGGCTATTTCCTGGCTATGACAGGAGACGGAGTGAATGATGCGCCTTCGCTCAAGGCTGCAGATATCGGGGTAGCTATGGGTATTAATGGTACCGACGTCAGCAAGGAATCATCGGATATGATTCTGCTGGATGATAATTTCACTACGATCGTTCATGCAGTGCGCGAAGGCAGACGGATCTATGATAACATTCGAAAATTTGTCAAATACATCATGACCTGCAATGGTGCGGAAATCTGGACGATTTTCCTGGCCCCGCTGTTGGGACTTCCGATGCCTCTTCTTCCTATTCACATTTTATGGATCAATCTGGTAACCGATGGGTTGCCCGGGCTGGCACTGGCGGGTGAAAAAGCAGAATCGGATGTGATGAACCGACCTCCAAGGCCATCCGGAGAAAGCCTGTTTGCCGGGGGCATTGGGGTACATATAGTATGGGTTGGAATGTTGATGGCTGCCATCACACTGGCCATACAGGCATGGGCCATAAACCAGTCGTTAGCACATTGGCAAACCATGGTGTTTACCGTACTTTCCTTTGCCCAGCTGGCTCATGTGCTGGCTATACGCAGCGATCGGCAATTCCTTTTCCGCCAGGGTATTGGAACCAATCTGCCACTTCTGGGGGCTGTGCTGCTGACGGTAGGATTGCAGCTGGCAGTAATTTATCTGCCGGTGGCGAATACTGTTTTCCGAACACAACCGCTCAGTATAACCGAACTTATGATCTGTATGGGAGGAGCTGCCGTTCTTTTCCATGCTGTGGAAGTGGAGAAATGGTTACGCAGAAGAAAATGATCAGCGGTATTCTCCAAAAATTGCTCTCAGTTCATCGGAGATCTCACCTAATGTACAGTTGTTTTCAACCGCAGAAATGACCAGTGGCATCAGATTGTATCCATTAACAGCTGCATCGCGGACTGCAGTAAGGGAATCCGACACTTTTCGGGCATCTCTGGCAGCTCGGAACGTTGTCAGGCGGCTGATCTGCTCCTGCTGTATGGCCGCCGGAACGCGGAATACAGGGATGGACTCTTCCTGTTCTGTAGTAAACCTGTTTTGCCCTACAATAATTCTTTCTTTCGATTCAATGCTTCGCTGATAGGCATATGCACTTCGGGCGATTTGTTCCTGCATCCAGCCGGCTTCAATAGCTTCCACACTTCCGCCCATGGCATCGATCTGTCCGATGATCGCCAGGGTTTTGGCTTCCATTTCATTCGTCAGTGCTTCCACGAAAAAAGACCCTGCCAATGGATCGGCCGTATCGGCCACCCCGCTTTCAAAAGCCACGATCTGTTGGGTGCGGAGCGCAAGTCGGGCAGCCTCTTCCGTTGGCAGACTCAGGGCCTCATCGTAGCCATTGGTATGAAGGGATTGAGTGCCGCCAAGTACTGCTGCCAGGGACTGAATGGTAACCCGGGCTACATTGTTCAGGGGTTGTTGTGCGGTTAAGGTACTTCCTCCTGTTTGCGTATGAAAGCGCAGCATCATGGCTTTAGGATCGGTTGCTCCAAGGGAGCGCATGATATCCGCCCAGATTCGCCGGGCTGCACGGAACTTGGCAATTTCTTCAAACAGGTGATTGTGTGCATTAAAGAAAAAGGACAATCGTTTTCCAAAAACATTTATATCCAGGCCTTTCTGTAGGGCAGCCTGCACATAGGCTTTACCATTTGCCAGTGTGAAGGCTATCTCCTGGGCGGCCGTACTGCCGGCTTCCCGTATATGGTAGCCGGAAATGGAAATGGTATTCCACTTCGGCAGCTCCTGGCTGCACCATTCGAAAACATCCGTAATGATGCGCATGGAAGGTTTGGGAGGATAAATGTAGGTGCCCCTTGCGGCATATTCTTTTAAAATATCGTTTTGGATGGTGCCTCCAATTTTTGACAGATCGGCCCCCTGTTCTTTTGCAAGCGCCACATAGAAGGCCAGTAAGATGTATCCGGTGGCATTGATGGTCATGGAAGTGGTGATGTCTTCCAGTTTTATTCCATCAAAAAGGGTGCGCATATCGGCGATGGAATCAATAGCTACTCCTACTTTCCCAACCTCCCCATCGGCAAGATCGTGGTCACTGTCGTACCCGATTTGTGTAGGCAGATCAAATGCAACACTGAGCCCGGTAACACCCTGTGATAACAAATACTTGTAGCGCTGGTTGCTTTCAGCAGCAGTCGAAAAACCGGCATATTGCCGCATGGTCCATAATTTTCCCCGGTACATATCCGGTTGAATGCCTCTCGTAAAGGGAAACTGACCCGGACGTTCAGCAGCAGCCGGAGGAAGGTCCTGTATCGTGTAGACGGGTTTGATCTCGATTCCGGAATCAGTATGTTTTGTGTCCATATGGCGTACTTTCTTACATTAGTTTTCGGGCTTCAAATCGTATGGCATCGAGTACAATGGGCTGCAGAGAAGCATTAGGGTCCTGCTGCAACAATTCCAGTACGCGTTTTGCCAGTTCCATCCCATTTGCTCCGGGAGGCAGGGTTTGGATCAACTGGTGGAGGATGTAAATGTTTTGTTCCTTCAGATTGGTTACGGCATCCCAAACGGCAGGTTCCACATAGAGCTGCTGACTGAGATTGTACTCATATTCCTGCCGAATCTGATCACTTAACGCCTGTACATACTGCGATGCGTTCAAATCGCCGGCAGGTATGCGCGAAATAAGATTCGGCAGATACAGGCGTTCGGTCAGAATAACCAGCCGCTCATATGCCTGTAACCGTAAGGGTAGGGTGGTGGAATGATTGGGAGAGGGTACTTCTATGGCAGGTGCCGGAACAGTGGTTTGAGCATTATTGCGCCTGCTTTTCAACCAGAATATCAGGTATAACAAAATCAATGCTACTACGGCTACTAACGATATGATCTCAATGGTATTCATTCCGAAGAGTTGTCTGGCAAAAGTACGTCCTTTACAGCATCGTAATTTTTTGTCTTAATTTTACACTATGGAAAAGACAATTGAAGCACCGGTATCGTTCACCGCCAGTGCGGTGGCAGAGTTAAAAAGATTGCTGACTGCTGGAGAACCCGCACAGGGAGAGGTATTGCGCGTTGGTGTAAAAGGGGGTGGTTGTTCCGGAATGAGCTATATCCTTGCCTTTGATTCGCCTCAGCCAGACGATGATCACTTCGAAATAGAAGGTATTTCCTGTGTCATGAAACCCGCTCATGCCCTCTATCTTTATGGTATGGAAATTGACTGGGGAACTGGTTTGGATGCAAGAGGATTCCTCTTCACCAACCCTAACGCTTCCAAAACCTGTGGTTGCGGAAGTAGTTTTGCGGTTTAACCGATAACATACAGACATAAAAAAAGCGGGGGATTCCAATTGGCTTCCCCCGCTTTTTATTTTATTCAGTCAGTTTATGTTGTAGCTGGTTTCTTTTTGGAAGTTCCAGTCTGCGCATTTTCATAACCTGCCAAAGGTTTGTCTTTAGCCATATCCACGAGGACGGGAGCTGCAACAAAAATAGACGAGTAGGAACCGGTGATTACACCGATCAGCATCGCAAATGCAAATCCACGGGTTACTTCACCACCGAAAATGAACAGGATCAACAGCGTCAGGAACACGGTTACCGATGTCATGATGGTGCGGCTTAGTGTTTCGTTGATAGACTTATTGATGATCTCTGTTTTGGTGCGGCCATGCATCAGTTGTACATTTTCACGAATCCGGTCAAAAACGATCACAGTATCGTTCATCGAGAAACCAATCACCGTCAGGATCGCCGCGATGAAATGTTGGTCGATCTCCAACGGGAATGGAACAATACCCTTGAGGAATGAGAATACAATCAGCGTTACCAGAACGTCGTGCAGCAGTGCCACAATAGTTCCCATAGAATAACGCCAGTCGCGGAAACGCAGTAAAATATAGAGGAAGATCACAAAGATGGCGAACAGCGTAGCCTGTATAGCGCCTTTTTTCAGGTCATCTGAAATGGACGGGAGTACCGACTGTGAACTTTGCTTGTAATTCTTCCGGAATTCGTACAGAGAAAGATTTTCAGGAAGTTTCGATTTCAATCCGGAAAAGAGGGCTGATTCTACGAGTGAATCGGCCAGCTTTGAATTGTTATCGATCATGTAAGACGTTGTGATATTCAGGGTTTTATTATCACCTACAGTTTTAATTACAGGATATTCACCGAATGCTTTCTCCAGTTCATTGCGAACGTCATCGTTTTGAACAGGCTGGTCGAAGCGGATGGTATAACTCCTTCCACCTTTGTATTCCACGCCCTGATCAAAGCCATTGAACAGAGAGGCAATTCCGCCGATCAGCACTACTACGGAGATCACGTAAGCCACCTTCCGATATTCAACGAATTTGTAAGCAGCATTTTTGAAAAGGTTGCGGCTTACGCTGGTGAAATACTCGAAATGACGGTTTTTCTTGGTCCAGAAGTCGGTAATCAGGCGTGAGATGAGGATACCGCAGAAAAGCGACAGGATAATACCCAGAATCTGCGTGGTAGCAAATCCTAATACAGGTCCAAGTCCGAAGTAAAACAGAATAATTGCAGTCAGCAGTGTGGTGATGTGTCCATCCAGAACCGGAGGCAAGGAACGCCTGTAACCATCCATGACCGCTAACTGGTAGCTTTTACCTTTTTTCAACTCGTCCTTGATACGCTCAAAAATGATCACATTCGTATCTACCGCCATACCGATGGTCAGTACCAGACCGGCAATACCGGGTGCGGTAAGGGTTGCGCCTAATGCGCTGAGTACACCCACGGTAAACAGCAGGTTGAGGATCAGAGCTATGTTTGCTACCCATCCGCCGGTGTTGTAGTAGACAAGCATAAGAATGAATATCACAACAAAAGAGAGCGCGAAGGCCATAGTGCCACCTTGTACGGCTTCAGCACCAAGGGTGGGTCCAACTACCTGCTCCTGTACGATTTTAGCAGGCGCCGGAAGCTTACCTGATTGGAGGATGTTGGCCAGATCCTGCGCCTCCTGTATGGTGAAATTACCACTGATTTCTGTGGAACCGGTAGTGATCGGATTGATCACATTCGGATCAGAATATACGATATCATCCAGAACAATGGCGATAGGTTTGCCCACATTGTCGGAGGTCATTTGAGCCCAGATACGCTCACCGCTCTTGGTCATCAGCATCTTAATGGCAGGACGACCACGATCATCATAATCCTGTGCAGCCTGTTGTACTCCATCACCTTCAAGTTTGGCTTTGTCAGATCCCTCCAGCAGTTTCAATGCATAAAAAGGAAGTACATCGCTTTTTACACCTTTCTCATTGCGAGTGGCTACACCGTATACGAATTTTACATTCGAAGGGAACTGGTTGCGAACGGCATCGAGCCGGAGATATTCTCCCAGGGCAGAGGTGTCGGAGGAACGAACAAATCCGATATAAGGCGCAAAGCGCGTGCCCCCGCGTTCATCCTGCTGGGGAGGAACCGGCTGTAAGTATTTAAACAGCGAGTTTGCCTGTTGGGTAGGAGTAGCCTTTTTGGCCGTATCAGTTTTGGCGAGTTCTGTGATGGCAACCGCCTTGGTTGTATCTGCAGGCGTCTGAACAGCAGCACCAGTATCCTTTGTGGTTTCAGTCTTCACACTTCCGTAAGAATCCTGAAGTGCTTTTTCTGCATCTCCAAACGACTTATCCAATTCTGCAATGTTGTATAACTCCCAGAACTGAAGATTGGCAGTAGCCTGAAGGTATTTCCGAACACGCTCTGGATCGTCTTTAACGCCGGGCAGTTCCACGGTGATAATGCCTTTGTTCTTATCCAGGTTGATGTTCGGCTGAGCCACACCGAACTGGTCGATACGCTTTTGCAGAACGTTGAACGTATTGGCAATAGCACCATCCGCCGAAACGCGTATTTTTTCCAGTACGCTGTTATCGTTGTCATCAATTTTGATGTTTTTACCCGGACCAGCGAAAACAGATGCCAGTCGGGCATTTGGATTTTGCTCCGCAAAGGCAGCGGCAAACAGCGAAATATACTCCGCATCGCTATTGGCCTTGCGCTGGGTAGCGGTTTCAAGCGCTTTGATCAGCATCGGGTCACGCGGATTGTTGGCGAGTGACTGAAGCATACCTTCCAGTTCTACTTCCAGCGTAACACTCATACCGCCCTGAAGATCCAGACCAAGATTCAGCTCCTGTTCTTTGGCTTTCTGGTAGCTGATCTCTCCGGTAATGCCGTAGGTTACGGTCTGTTCCCGGGTACTGTCCAACAGTCGACGGAGACGTTTCCTGAGCTCAATGTCTTTCTGTTCCGGCGAAGCGGATGCAAAATTTGCGGCTACATACGCTTTCGCTTTCTTATCCATCGCCGATTCGTGGTTGCGCACAACCAGTGTGAAATGAAGCTGATACAGCGAAATCAGTATCAGGGCGACAGCAAAAAATCTTACCAATCCTTTCAGTTGCATATAACTGTATTTACATTCCCACCTCTGCGATTTTTGGGCAGGGCGGGCAAAGATAATGGAATTATTGTGGAAACATAAGGGAAAAACAGCAGCCGGCAAAGTCTGGCCGGCAATTTTATAAATGTTTCTGGTTTTCAGGCTGTTTCAGAGGTCTGCAGCTGTTCCCTAAATCGTTTTTGATCCTTTGTTTCAGCAAAGCGCAGGAATGTTTATCGGCATAATTGGCTATTTTCGTGAAAACTTTGAAACTGACGCAACATGAAACTTTCTTCCCGTCTCCAGTGGTTCAATGAACCGGAAACCCTTAAGATGGCCAAACTGGGCCGCGAACTACGCAGCCAGGGGGTAGATGTCATTGATCTCAGCCTGGGTGAACCTGATTTTGACACACCGGACCACATTAAAGAGGCTGCCAAAAAAGCGGTAGATGAAAATTACAGTCATTACACACCCGTTGCAGGATATGCTGATCTGCGGGAAGCAGTATGTACTAAATTGCTTCGGGATAACAACCTGATGTACAAGCCTGAAAACATTGTGGTATCTACCGGAGCCAAGCAAAGCCTGGCCAATGCTGTCTGGGCTGTGGTTAGTCCGGGTGATGAAGTGGTTATTCCCACACCTTACTGGGTTACCTACTCAGAGATCGTTAAATTGGGTGAGGGCGTTCCCGTACTGGTTCGAACAAAGATTGAAAACGGGTACAAAATAACACCTGCTGAACTGGAAGCGGCGATCACTCCCCAGACCCGTCTGTTTATGTTTTCCTCTCCCTGTAATCCAAGCGGGTCTGTTTATTCAAAAAATGAGCTGGCTGCTTTGGTAACGGTTTTGGAAAAACATCCGGATGTTTTCATTCTGTCGGATGAAATCTATGAATACATCAATTTTGTGGGTAAACATGAATCTATTGCTCAATTTGACTCCATAAAAGACCGGGTCATCATCATTAACGGATTGAGCAAGGGGTATGCCATGACGGGGTACCGACTTGGTTATATGGCGGCTCCGGCGGAAGTGGCCAAAGCTTGTGAAAAATTACAGGGGCAGTTAACCAGCGGAGCCAATGCTGTTACCCAGCGGGCAGCAATTGTGGCTTTAACAGGAGATATGGAACCAACGTATGCGATGAATGAGGAATTCGCCCGCAGACGTGCCCGCATGCTTGAATTATTGTCTGCGATTCCCCATGTAGTGTGTGCTCCCCCCGATGGTGCATTCTATGTATTCCCGGTGATCAGTGGCTATTTTGGGAAATCCACTGCAGACCAGACCATCAAAGATGCAGATGACCTCTGTATGTATCTGCTCAATACCGCACATGTTTCTACTGTTACCGGTCGTGCATTTGGCGAACCTGACTGCATTCGTATTTCCTTTGCCAACAGTATGGATAAAATAGAAGAGGCAATGCGCAGAATCTCTACGGCTCTCGCGAATCTTTCGTAAAGGATATAAACCTGATCAGATAGTGCTCTCCACTTTGGAGGGCACTATTTTTTAGGAAGTACTACAGCGATGAGTCCGCCTGAGAAATCAATTATAAAGTGAATGATCATCACCCATATAAGCGATTTCGTCTGAATAAAGAGAATAGCCAGCAGCAGGGATAATACAAATATTTTCAAGACGGCGGCTAATCCCTGGTAGTAGTGTGCCATACCAAACAGAATGGCCGGGAAAAAAATGGCGATCCATGGAATGTCCGTCGAAGCAGGATCTATGAAATAGGTGACCATAAATCCCCGAAAGACGATCTCTTCAAAAACGGCGGCAGAAATGCACATGACGCTGTAAGCAGGAATTTCCCTCCATCGTTCCGGGAGGAACGCCATGAAATCTTCTTTTTTTAAGAGATCCGGGTATTTCTGAGCGTTGCGGATACTGTAGACTACATCCGCCAGATAAAGTCCTAAAATGAGGGCAGCCAGTGGCCAGTAGTGTTGAATCAGCTGGCTTTGACGAAACCCCATTTCCTCAAAGTTTCTTTTATGCCATAGCCAGTTAAGCAGGGTAATAGCGGCCATTGCCCCCAGAACCAGGCTATTTGAGAAGTAAAATTTTCTTCTTGTTGCCTCGCTGAAATGGAGGAAAGCCAGTTTGCTCTGGCTCTGCCAGCCAGATAAGAATGGCAGCACCAGTCCAAATATCCATAAGAGTACGTGATCGGAAAAAGCTGGGTACATACATCAGGTCAAACGTGCTAATCCCAGCAATTTTTCATGCAGGGCGAGCACCTGTGGAAGCAAAGGTGTTTTGTCATCGTTCACGATAACGGCATCACAAAGGCGCATTTTTATTTTATCATCCAATTGCCTGTCCATTCTCGATAATACATCCTGCCTGGGAAGATGATCCCTTTCCATCACGCGTAAAATGCGGTTTTCGAGGGGAGCAGACACTCCAACGATAAAATCAAGATCTCTTTGTGAGCCGCTTTCAAAGATCAGGGCAGCTTCTTTGAGTACATACGGGAAGGTTTGTGCCGACAGCCATTTCCTGGCGTCCCGAATAGTAGCCGGATGAACAATGTTATTCAGCTGCTCCAAAAGGGCAGGGTCATTAAAGACGAGCTGCCGGAGATACGTTGAATTAAATCGGTTGTTCACATAACAGCCTTCACCGAATGTCTTTATCAGGGATTCTTTAATTTCTTCATCTGTATTGTACAGCTGCTTAGCCGCAAGATCAGCATAATATACGGGAACACCCAGTGTTTCAAACATCCGGGCTACCACGGATTTACCCGATCCTATTCCGCCGGTAAGACCTGCCTTCAGAGACATATTCAAAAGTATCCCGGCCTGAAGCCGCTTACTGTCTTTGGATGAAGATAAACTTATTTGGCAGCAGCTGCCTGTTGCTGGCTCCATTCCATGCTGATAGCGGAACGTTCGATTTTCAGATAGCTGCCCGGGCTCACTTCCATCTGAACAGTGTTGTCTTCGTTCACTTTGAACACTGTACCATGGATGCCTGCTATGGTTACAATCTTATCGCCTTTCTGTAATTTATCCTGAAACTCTTTAGCCTTCTTGGCTTTCTGGGCCTGAGGGCGAATCATAAAAAAATAAAACACGAGGATCATACCTCCAAGAAGAACCAACTGCATTGTTCCGGCATTTCCTGCACCTGCCTGTAATAAATGTGTCATAGTCGTTAAATATAAAATTTGTCAAGCCGACAATGGGGCAAAACTACTGTTTTTTGTAATCTACTTTCTGCAACTTATCCTCCGTCAGCAATTCTTTGTGAATATTATCAAGAATACCATTCACAAAATGGCCGCTTTGCGGAGTGCTGTAGTCTTTGGCGAGATCAATGTATTCATTGAGTGTCACTTTGGCGGGAATTGTTTCAAAATAGAGGAATTCACAGATGCCCATTCGCATCAGGATCATATCCAGTACCGCAATCCGCTCTGCGTCCCAGTT